>JAQGMU010000358.1 GCA_028292195.1 Ramlibacter sp.
GCACTGCGGTTGCGCGAAGACGTCGCCAGCGAAGTGATAGACCGTGAAGCGAACCAGCGCAGCGCGCCCGCCGTGGAGCGCGGCCTGTTCCTCGTGCCGAAGGTGATCGAGTGAGCGGCGGCCTGCACGACCTCACCGTCGCCGCGCTGGCGAAGCAGCTGAAGGCCAGGGAAATCTCGGCGGTCGAAGCCGCGCAGCACTTCCTGGCCCGCGGCAAGGCCCATGCGGAGCTGGGCGCCTACCTGGCCACCAACCCGGACCTGACGCTGACGCAGGCGCGCGCCGCCGACGCGCGCATCGCCGCCGGCGACGCGGCGCCGCTGCTGGGCGTACCCATCGCCCACAAGGACATCTTCGTCACCAGGGATTTCGCCAGCACCGCCGGCTCGAAGATGCTGGAGGGCTACCGCTCGCCCTTCGACGCCACCGTGGTGCGCAAGCTGGCCGAGGCCGGCGCGGTGAGCCTGGGCAAGCTGAATTGCGATGAATTCGCGATGGGTTCCTCGACCCAGAACTCGGCCTACCAGCCGGCCAGGAACCCGTGGGACACGAGCCGCATCCCGGGCGGCTCGTCGGGCGGCAGCGCCGCGGCGGTGGCCGCGCGGCTGGCGCCGGCCGCAACCGGCACCGACACCGGCGGCTCGATCCGCCAGCCGGCCTCGTTCTGCGGCATCACCGGCATCAAGCCGACCTATGGCCGCGCCTCGCGCTACGGGATGATCGCCTTCGCCTCCAGCCAGGACCAGGCCGGGCCGATGGCGCGCACGGCGGAAGACTGCGCGCTGCTGCTGTCGGCGATCTGCGGTCCCGACCTGGATCGTGATTCGACTTCGCTGGACGTGCCGGCGGAAGACTTCACCCGCGGGCTCGGCGCCTCGATTTCCGGCCTGCGCATCGGCATCCCGAAGGAATTCTTTGGCGAAGGCCTGGCAGGCGACGTGCGCGCGGCGATCGACGCCGCGCTGAAGCAGTATGAAAAGCTGGGTGCGAAGCTGGTGGAGATCTCGCTGCCCCGCACCGAACTCTCGATCCCGGTCTACTACATCATCGCGCCGGCCGAGGCGAGCTCGAACCTGGCGCGCTTCGACGGCGTCAAGTTCGGGCACCGCGCGAAGCAGTACGTCGACCTGACGGACATGTACCGCAAGACCCGCGCCGAAGGTTTCGGCGACGAGGTGAAGCGCCGCATCATGATAGGCACCTACGTGCTGTCGCACGGCTACTACGACGCCTACTACCTGCAGGCGCAGAAGATCCGCCGCATGATCGCCGACGATTTCCAGGATGCGTTCAAGCTGTGCGACGTGATCGCCGGCCCGGTGGCGCCGACGGTGGCGTGGAAGCTGGGCGAGCACGGCAACGACCCGCTGGCCGATTACCTGGCCGACATCTTCACCCTGCCGGGATCGCTGGCCGGCCTGCCCGGCATGAGCATTCCGGTGGGCTTCGGCGCCGGCAACATGCCCGTCGGCCTGCAGCTGCTGGGCAACTATTTCGCCGAAGGCAAGCTGCTGAACGCGGCGCACCAGTTCCAGCAGGCGACCGACTTCCACCTCCGCAAGCCGGAGGGCTTTTGAGATGACCGCGAAATTGGTTCACGGCTACGAAGTCGTCATCGGCTTCGAAACCCACGCCCAGCTCTCCACCCGGAGCAAGATCTTCAGCCGCGCGCCGACCGCGTTCGGCGCGGAACCCAATACGCAGGCCTCGCCGGTGGACCTGGCGCTGCCCGGCACGCTGCCGGTGATGAACAAGGGCGCGGTCGAACGGGCGATCCGCTTCGGCCTGGCGATCGGCGCGCACATCGCGCCGCGCAGCATCTTCGCCCGCAAGAACTACTTCTACCCCGACCTGCCCAAGGGCTACCAGATCTCGCAGTTCGAGATCCCGGTGGTGCAGGGCGGCAACGTCGAGTTCTACCTCGACGAAGAAAAGATGTCGGTGCGGCTGGTGCGTGCCCACCTGGAAGAGGACGCGGGCAAGTCGCTGCACGAGGATTTCATCGGCCAGTCCGGCATCGACCTGAACCGGGCCGGCACGCCGCTGCTGGAAATCGTCACCGAGCCGGACATGCGCAGCTCCGACGAGGCGGTGGCCTATGCCAAGGAACTGCACAAGATCGTCACCTGGATCGGCATTTGCGACGGCAACATGCAGGAAGGCAGTATTCGCTGCGACGCCAACGTCTCGGTGCGCAAGCCCGGCGGGCCGCAGGGCCCCCGGCGCGAGAGGAAGAACCTGAACAGCTTCAAGTTCATGAAGGAGGCGATCGACTTCGAGGTGCGCTGGCAGATCGAGCAGATCGAGGACTGCCTCGCGATCCAGCAGGCCACCGTGCTGTTCGATCCCGACACCGGCGAGACGCGGGCCATGCGGACGAAGGAAGTCGCGGCGGACTACCGCTACTTCCCGGACCCGGATTTGCCGCCGCTGGTGATCGCGGCCGACTGGGTGGAGCGGGTCAGGGGCGAGATGCCGGAGCTGCCGCGGCTGATGGCGGCGCGCTTCGTCAACGACTACGGCCTGCCCGAATACGACGCCACCACGCTGACGCAGAGCAAGGCGATGGGCGCGTACTTCGAGGAGGCCGCCAAGGCCAGCGGACAGGCCAAGCTGGCCAGCAACTGGATCATGGGCGAGCTGTCGCGCCGGCTGAACGCGCAGGACCTGGCAATCGAGCAGGCACCGGTGCCGGCGGCGGCGCTGGCCAGGCTGATCCTGCGCATCGCCGACGGCACGGTGTCGAACAATGCAGCCCGCCAGGTGTTCGAGGCGCTCTGGAGCGGCGAGGGCGCCGACGTGGATGCGGTCATCGAGGCCAAGGGCCTGAAGCAGATGAACGACAGCGGCGAGCTGGAGAAGATCGTCGACGAGGTGATCGCCGCCAACGCCGCCAACGTGGAACAGATCCGGGCCGGCAAGGACAAGGCGTTCAATGCGCTGGTCGGCCAGGCGATGAAGGCCTCCAAGGGCAAGGCGAATCCGCAACAGGTGGGGGATTTGTTGCGGAAGAAGCTGGGGATTTAGCGCAGCGGTGGGGTCGCCTGCGGCGAACCCACCCTACGGTTTGGGGTTGCTGGGTAGGTTTCGCGCAAGCGAACCCCACCGTCGCCGCTCAGCGCTTCGGCACTTCGGCTTCGGCCACGCTGGCCGGCACCCACAGCTTCTTCAGCTGCGCCAGTTCCTCGTCGAAGCGCGCGTTCACGCGCTTCTTCTCTTCTTCCTGGTTGGCCACGAAGCGCTGCTGGGCGGCGACCGAGCTTTCGTTTTCCTCGATCTGCCGCCGCAGTTTGCCCGGCATCTTGGCCGGATCCTTGTAGAACTCGGTCTCCGTGGCCAGCCCGGCGCGCTGCCTGCGCAGCTCCGCGATGTTGTGCTGGGCGGCCTGGGCCGAGTCTTCCAGTGAGCGCAGCGCCTTGGCGCGATCCACGTCGTGGCTGGCCTTGTTCGGGTAGCGCGAGAGCAGGGCGCGCTGCACCCGCTTTTCCTCGCCGCGGCGCTGGGCTTCCTCCGCGGCCTTCTTGTCCACCTGGTCCTGCGCCTCCCGCTCCCTGGCGGTCAGGCTCGGCGGAACGATGGCGCGCACGGTGCCGGTGGGATTCATCACCTTCTGCTCGCGGTCGGTGCATTCCTGGATGTAGCGGTCCGACGTCCAGCGCTTGCCCTTGGCGTCGATGCAGGTGTAGATGCCGTTGGCGCTCTGGGCCCAGGCGCCCGTGAAAGCCACGGCGAGCCCGCTTGCCAAAACCATCTGCAGCAGCCGTCCGTGCATTGCGTTTCTCCTTTACCCGGCGCCGTAGCGGTCCCGGTATGCGAGTACTTTTGAATGGTGCGTGCCCAGCGCGTCGCCGGCGTGCACCCGCAGATACTGCAAGAGGTCTGCCAGCTTCGCAATGGCGCAGACGTGCAGGCCCAGTTTTTCACGGACATATTGCACGGCGCTCCACGCCACGTCCTGGCCGGCCTCGGTGGCCTTCTCCTGCCGGTCCAGGGCGATCGCCACCGCGTGCGGCGTGGCGCCGGCCGCCTGGATCAGCGCGATCGACTCGCGGGCGGCCGTGCCGGCGGACATCACGTCGTCGACGATCAGCACCTTGCCCTGCACCGGCGCGCCCACCAGGGTGCCGCCTTCGCCGTGGTCCTTGGCTTCCTTGCGGTTGTAGGCATAGGGCACGTTGCGGCCCAGGCGCGACAACTCGATGGCCACCGCCGCGGCCAGCGGGATGCCCTTGTAGGCCGGCCCGAAGAGCATGTCGAACTCGACGCCGGAAGCCAGGATGCGCTGTGCATAGAATTGCGCCAGCCGCCCGAGCTTGGCGCCGTCGTCGAACAGGCCGGCGTTGAAGAAATAGGGCGAGAGGCGGCCGGCCTTGGTCTTGAACTCGCCGAAGCGCAAGACGCCGGACTGCACCGCGAACTCGACGAAATCCTGGGCCAGGGCGTCCTGGCCGTCATCCTTCACCATGGGAACATCCTTGTTCAAACTGACCAGCCTGAACCTCAACGGCATCCGCTCGGCCCACAGCAAGGGCGTGGAAGACTGGCTTGCGAAACACAGCCCGGATTGTATTTGCGTACAGGAAGTGAAGGCCCAGCACGCCGACGTGCATGGCAAGTACGACGCCCTGGCCGGGCTGCGCGGGCACTTCCACTTTGCCGAGAAGAAGGGCTATTCCGGCGTCGGCGCCTACAGCCGGCACGAGCCGAGCGAGGTGATCGTGGGCTTCGGCTCGAAGGAGTTCGACCTGGAGGGGCGCTACGTGGAACTGCGCTTCGACACGCCGCAACGCAAGCTGTCCATCATCAGCTGCTACTTCCCCAGCGGCTCCTCGGGCGAAGAGCGGCAGCTGGCCAAGTTCCGTTTCCTGGACGAACTCGATCCGCACCTGGTTGCGTTGAAAAGACAACGCGAATTCATCCTGTGCGGCGACATCAACATCGCCCACCAGGAACAGGACCTGAAAAACTGGAAGGGCAACCGCAAGAACAGTGGTTTCCTGCCCGAAGAACGGGCCTGGATGACAAAACTGTTATCAGAAACTGGCCTGGTGGACGTTTATCGTCGCCTGCAGCCGGAGGCCACCGAGGCCTGCTACACGTGGTGGAGCAATCGCGGCCAGGCCTATGCGAAGAACGTGGGCTGGCGCCTGGACTACCACCTGGCAACGGCGTCCATCGCGCAGGCTGCGCGCGTTTCGGCCATCTACAAGGAGACGCGCTTCAGCGATCACGCGCCGCTCACCATCGACTACGACCTGGCGTTCTGATGCGCCGGCCTGGGCGACAGGTAGCCGAATCGCTCTCATGCGAATAGCCCGCAGGCAGACTTGACGGTCAGGATGAAGAGCGGCTCCGACACCTCTGACCTGAGCAGGGCGACGCCTATCTCGGCATAGGGGCTGGTGACCGAGAGTTGGCTGTCCGGGGTCTGGAACGCAAAGCACATGAGGAATTCGCAGTCATGACGCCGAGCCTCGGCGCCGAAATCGAGCGTAACGAGCCGCCAGCTGCCGGCCTCCCTTGTGAAGGGCACCAGGAGTTGCAGCGCACGCGGCTCGAGGTAGCCGAGGCTCTGAACGACCGCTGCGGCTTTCTCGGTGTCAACTTGGCTGGGTGCGCCGCGGAAATCGCTGACCACGACTTCGGCGAAGTCCGCCAAGGGGGCAATCCAGTCCGCGCAGATGCGGTCATCGACCTGCGCGCGGTGGGCAATGGCCAGCCGGCGCAGGAGGCCATTCAAGTCCACGCGGAAGTGCCGACCGACCTGCAGGTGCCTCTGCTGGATGCGGGCGGATTGGTACCGAACCCATGCATCGCCGAGGCCCGCATGGGCGGAGGCTGCAATCACGTCAATCGGCAACATGGCAAGCGACGCAGCTCGTGCAGCGAATGGCCGACGATGCGGTGCATGCGCGCAGTGACGTCGTCGCCTGGCAGGTCGTCCCGCCTCACGCCGCCTTCTCCTGATCGCGATCTCCTCGTTGACTGGACTCGCGGGCGAGCAATTCACGCTTTCGCTCGACGCCCCATCGATAGCCGGAGAGCCCCCCGTCATGCCGCACGACACGATGGCAGGGGATGGCTACCGCGATCGGGTTGGCAGCGCAGGCTCCGGCGACTGCGCGCACGGACTGTGGCGATCCGATCATCTCCGCGATGCTCGAGTAAGTCGCTGTTTCGCCGGCCGGGATGGCACGCAGTGCCAGCCAGACACGCTGCTGAAACGCGGTGCCCCGCACGTCGAGCGGCAAGGCGAGCCCGCGCGCAGGAGCTTCCACCAGTCCCACCACTTGGGCCACCAACTGCTCGTACGCCGCGTCTCCGCCGATGAGTCGGGCGTTTGAAAACTGGTCTTCGAGATCGCGCACCAGTCCGCCCGGATCATCGCCCAGCAAGATCGCGGCGACGCCCCTGGCGCTGGACGCAACAAGAATGGCGCCGAGGGAGCATTGGCCGACTGCAAAGGTCAGCACCTCGTGCGCGCCGCCGGAGCGGTATTTGGTCGGGCTCATGCCGAGCAGACCTGAGGAGGCTTCGTAGAACCGGCCGTTCGACCCGAAGCCTGCTTCGTGAAACGCCTCAGTGACCGTAGCGGCCTTGGCCAGGCCCGCTCGCAATCGTGCCGAACGGCCGGCTGCCCCATAGGCCTTTGCCGTCAGGCCGGTGATCTTCTTGAAAAGGCGATGGAAGTAGTGGGGACTGAGCTGCACGGACTCCGCGAGTTGCGCCAGCGACAGCGGCTCGCTCGCTTCGTCGATGAGCCGGCAGGCCTTCGTCACGATGGCCGCGTTCGCCGCATCGATGGAGATCCCACCCGGGTTGCAACGGCGGCAGGCCCGAAAGCCCGCGGCCTCGGCAGCGCCAACGCTGTCATGCAATTGCACGTTCTTGGGATTTGGGAGGCGAGACGGGCACGAAGGCCGGCAGTAGACACCCGTCGTGGCGACCGAATACCAGAACGCGCCATCGGCGGTCTTGTCACGTGCGGCGACTCGCGCCCAGCGTGGATCCAGCGTGATATCCGAGGTGTGCGCCTTCATGGGGTTCTGCTTGAAGTGGGTATACACCCAGTGTCGTCACAGACATCGTAAGGCGCACTCCGAGTCTTGCTTTCGAATCGAGAGGCGAGCAGGCGCCGATCACTGTGGAATACGCCCCCGGGCTGTCATGCTGGCGCGCGCCTAACCCTTCTTGCCGCCGAATGCCAGCAGGGCGCCGCCAACCACGATCGCGGCTATGCCGGCCCAGATCGGCACGTTGACGGATTGCCGTTCCTTGACCGACAGCGAGATCGGTCCCAGCTTGGCGGTCTCGGTCTCCTTGGTCCAGCTGAAGCTGCCGAGGGCCAGGCCCAGGGCACCGGCCAGGATGAGGACGATGCCCACGATGCGGACTGGGTTCATGCTTGCCTTTCGTAGTGCCTGCTAGGGCTTGGTGAACCAGGAGTCGCTGGCCTTGGCCTCCCACGCGGCCAGCTGCTTTTCGGCTTCGTCCCTGGCCACGCCGTAGCGTTCCTGGATCTTGCCGGCGAGCTGGTCACGCCGTCCGGCGACGACGTTCAGATCGTCGTCGGTGAGTTTGCCCCACTCCTCCTTGGCCTTGCCGGTGGCTTGTTTCCAGTTGCCCTTGATCTGGTCCCAGTTCATGGTGTCTCCTTCGACGAAATGTCCGCTCGAATATCGCCGAGGATGACGCCGTGCTCTGTGCGCTGGCGAACCAAGGAGAGGGATGGCGGCAGCTGGGGTCCGCTGCGCGGAACCCAGCCTACTGTTTGCGCAGCACGAAGTAGCGTTCGCCGGCCGCGCCCTCGGCCTTCCAGGTCCCGCGGTCGGGTTCTGGTTGACGTGAGCCCGGTCAGGGCAGCGGCGGGACCGGCCGCTGCGTGCGGGCGCTGTCGGATACCTGCTGGCTGCGCAGCCACGCCAGGTAGTGCTCGAAGCGCGCGCGCCGGTCTTGCAGCCCGATGACGCCGCCGTTGACCCTTCGCGTGGCGGCTTCGACATTTCCCCGCTGGCCGGCGGCGCGCAGGTCCAGGTCCCGCATCCAGAACCAGACGGCGATCCGCCCCGCCTGCTCCGGCACCTCGGCGAGCTCCGGATGGTCCACGAGGGCCAGGCCGAGCGCTGTGCCGGCCGCCGCGTAGTTGGCGCGGCCGGTCAGCTGGATGTAGCCGCGCCCGCGATAGCGGGCGCCGTCGCCGTCGCGGGTGTTTCCCAGCTGCTTGCGGTGCCCATACAGCCGTTCTGCGATGGCATCCTGGCCGGCTGCCACGGCAGCCGCGGCCTCGGTGTCGGTGGGGAAGCGCTTGGGAAACACGGCCCGCAGGCGGGTTGCCGAATATGCGAGGTTCTCGTGCAGGCGGGTGAAGCCATCCGACTCGTGCGCAACCTGCGCCAGGAACATCGCCTGCTCGGTGATGTCGCTCATGCCGTCCTTGCGCGCCACATCCAGCAGCTGCCGCTCTATCGCCTCACGCTGGGCCGCCGTGAGCCTCACAGCGTGCCGGCGGCGGGTGCTGTGGACGGGAGTTTTCCCGCGCGCAGCTGGCGCGGTCGTTCGGGTTCGTGCCAGGGTTCCGGCGTCGATCCAATCGGGGCCGAACTCCCAGCCGCACAGGGGACCCGCATACCTCATGGCCAGCACTCCTCAGGTTCGCGCCGCAAGCCGCTTGCGCGGCTAGGGCAGTTGGAAGGATTCCGCGTCGGCGGCAACGCCGCTGCGCACCAGCCCGTCGTGGTCGAGATCGGGCTGCGGCTCGTCCCGGCAGTGAACGTTCGCGATCCGCTTGCCCGCCGCCGCCACCGTGACCCCTGCCTTGTCGCCAAGCGCGGCGGAGGTGAACGAATAGACGGTGTAGTCGTGCCCGTCGGAGTGGAACCGCAGGGTTGTGCCGCCTCCGCCAGAGACCGTGATCAACCCCACGAAGACCCCGGCCGCCTGGGCCGCGACCGGCTGGACGATGCTGAGCTCGGGGTGCCCCGGCCGGCCATAGCGGTACGCCAGTTGCTTTTGACGTGACGGCGCGGATTCGGCACAAACGGAGATGGTCTTGCGCCCGGCCTGGCAGGAGAACACCTCCCGCTCCGCGCCGGCGCGGCAGAGGGACGGCGCGGCCTGCGCGAGTCCGCAGAGCGCGAGCAGGGCGCCAATGGCAAGCTTTGGGACGGGCATCCTCGCAGTCTGCAAAAGAAAGCCCGCGGCGTCAACGCATCCCGGGAGGAGGCGGCGGCGCCTGGGCCTACTGCTTGCGCAGCACGAAGTAGCGTTCGCCGGCCGCGCCCTCGGCCTTCCAGGTCCCGCGGACTTCCCTGCCGCAGGAGCCTTCGACGAGCTCGCCCACCCAGATCGCGGCGATGTGCACGCCGTCGGCGGATTCTTCCAGCGTCAGGTCGCCGTCCTCGACGTCGCCGGCGAGCTGGCGCCGCTCGCCGCCGCGGTTGACCGCGCCGCTGAGGCTCTCGGCGTAGTCGGGGTGCCGCTCCAGCAGCAGGGTCGCGCCGGGTCCGCGATCCTCGAATTCGGCCCGCCACAGCCCCAGCATGTGGGCCTGCATCACCTCCGAGGGCTGCGGGCAGGCGCCGGCCGCGGGGGCCTGGGCGAAGACGGGCGCGCAGCAGGCGAGCAGCGCCGCCATCAGCACCAGCCGTTTCATGGTGCGTCCGCCGCGGCGGCGGCTGCCGCTGCGTCCGCGCTCTTCTTGGCGAACTCCGCGCGCAGCGCCTTCAGCTTCTCGCGCGGGTCTTCCCTGGTGCTGGCCTTGTCCAGGGACATCTCGGCGATGAAACGGCTCGGCCGCGCGACAATCATCTCGCGGCCTTTCTTGCGCTTCTTGCTCCAGCTCACGGCCAGCGAGCGCTGGGCCCGCGTGATGCCCACGTACATCAGCCGCCGCTCTTCCTGCAGCCGCTCGATGAACGACTCGCTGGCCACCGCGCCATCCGCGTCCTCCGGCTTGAAGGGCAGCATGCCCTCGACGCAGCCGGCCAGCACCACGTGCGGCCACTCCAGGCCCTTGGAGGCGTGCAGCGTCGACAGCGTCACCACGTTCTGGTCCTTCTCGCGCTCGCTGATGGTCGACAGCAGCGCGATGGTCTGGGCCACTTCGAGCAGGTTCTTGCGTTCGCTCGGTATGGCCACGCCGGCGGCGTCGTCGATCTCGCCGCCGCAGCGCTTGGCCATCCAGTCGCAGAACTCCAGCACGTTGGTCCAGCGCGCCGCCGCCACCTTCTCGTTGTCTTCGCCGTCGTACAGGTGCTTCTCGTAGCCGATGTCCTTCAGCCAGTCGTTCAGGAAGGTCCGCGCGTCTTCGGCGCCAATGGTGTGCCGCGCGCGGAACTCCAGGTCGTTCACGTAGCGGCCGAACTCCTGCAGGCTGCCCAGCGTCCGTGCGTTCAGCACGCTGGGCAGCGACGGCGAGAACAGCGCCGCGAACAGCGACAGCTTGTACTGGCTGGCGAAGGTGCCCAGGCTGCCCAGCGTCTGGTGGCCGATGCCGCGCTTGGGCGTCGTCACCGAGCGCAGGAAGGCCGGATCGTCGTCGTTGTTCACCCACAGGCGCAGCCAGGCGCACAGGTCACGGATCTCGGCCCGGTCGAAGAAGCTCTGGCCGCCCGAGACCTTGTACGGGATCTGCGCCTTGCGCATGGCCTGTTCGATCGTGCGGGCCTGGTGGTTGGCGCGGTACAGGATCGCGAAGTCCTTCCAGTCCTTGTGC
Source organism: Ramlibacter sp. (assembly GCA_028292195.1). Lineage (GTDB taxonomy): Bacteria > Pseudomonadota > Gammaproteobacteria > Burkholderiales > Burkholderiaceae_C > Ramlibacter. The sequence goes on from JAQGMU010000358.1 coordinate 10,715, forward strand.
ACGCCCGCGGCGCTCGCGACGGTTGCCGATCCC
>JAQGMU010000676.1 GCA_028292195.1 Ramlibacter sp.
AATCGCTCGACCAGAGCTTCGATATCGAAATCCTGGAAATGCATCACCGCGCCAAGGTCGACGCGCCCTCGGGCACGGCCCTTTTGCTCGGCGAGGCTGCCGCCGCCGGCCGCGGCGTCGATCTCGACAGTCATTCGGCCCGCGGCCGCGACGGCATCACCGGCGCGCGACGGCCGGGCGATATCGGCTTTGCGTCGCTGCGCGGCGGCACCGTCACCGGCGATCACAGCGTGATCTTCGCCGGCGCCATGGAACGCATCACATTGTCGCATCACGCCGAGGACCGGATGATGTTCGCGCAAGGCGCCATGAAAGCGGCGCTGTGGGCACGCAAACAGAAGCCCGGGTTGTATTCGATGGCCGATGTGCTCGGGCTCGGCGACTTCTGAACTGGCGGCTTTTCGAAATCGAAACGGATCAAATGAAATGAGTGACCGTCTTCTTGTGCTCGTGCGTCACGGTCAGAGCGAATGGAACCTGAAGAATCTTTTCACCGGCTGGAAGGATCCCGACCTCACGGAAAAGGGCGTCGCGGAAGCCAAAGACGCCGGCCGCAAGCTGAAGGCGCAGGGGCTGTCGTTCGACATCGCCTTCACCTCGGTGCTGAAGCGCGCGCAGCACACGCTCGATCTGATGCTGGCCGAGATCGGCCAGACCGGCCTTGCGACGACAAAACATCTGGCGCTCAACGAGCGCGACTATGGCGATCTCTCGGGTCTCAACAAGGACGACGCCCGCAAGAAATGGGGCGAGGACCAGGTGCTGATCTGGCGGCGCTCCTACGACGTGCCGCCGCCCGGCGGTGAAGGCCTGAAGGACACGCTGGCGCGAACGCTGCCCTATTACGTCCAGGAGATATTGCCCTGCGTGCTGCGCGGCGAGCGCACGCTGGTGGCCGCGCACGGCAATTCGCTGCGCGCGCTGATCATGGTTTTGGAAAAGCTGTCGCCGGAAAATATTCTGAAACGCGAACTCGCCACCGGCGCGCCGGTGATCTATCGGCTCAATGCCGACGCCACGGTGGCCTCGAAGCTCGATCTGGCGGAGTAAGCCACGGTCATTCCGGGGCGATGCGGAGCATCGAACCCGGAATCTCGGGATTCCCGGTTCACGCGAAGATGCTTGCTCGGAATGACGGGGAGACCCCTAATGCACGCCCACCTGCCCGGCTTCCCAGCCCAGCATCGCCCGCTTGCGGGTGATGCCCCAGTGATAGCCGGTCAGCGCGCCGCCTTTGCCCAGCGCCCGATGGCAGGGCACCACGAAAGACACTGGATTTTTCCCAACCGCGGCCCCGACCGCGCGTGACGCCTTCGGGCTTTTGATCTTGCTGGCGATGTCGGAATAGCTGACCGCGCGGCCCATCGGGATCTTCAGCAGCGTCTCCCACACGCGGACCTCGAAGTCGGTGCCGATCAGGACCACGCGCAGCGGCTGATCGGCGCGCCACATTTTTGTATCGAATATGCGTTGCGCCAGCGCGGCGGTGCCTTCGCTGTCCTCGATATAGGTCGCGCGCGGCCAGCGCCGCTGCATGTCGGCGAGCGCCGCCTGCTCCTCGCCGGGATCGGCGAAGGCGAGACCCGCCAGGCCGCGGCCGCTGGCGATCACGATCGCGGTGCCGAACGGCGAGGGATGGAATCCGTAAGACAACACCAGGCCGACGCCGCCGGTCTTCCATTCGCCCGGCGACATCGCCTCATGGGTCACGAACAGATCGTGCAGCCGTCCCGGGCCTGACAGACCGGAGTCGAGCGCGGCATCGAGCACGCTGGCTGAATCGCGCAGCAGGCCCTTGGCGTGGTCGAGCGTCAGCGCCTGCATGAAGGCCTTTGGCGTCAGCCCGGCCCAGCGGCGAAACAGATGATGCAATTCGTCGGGCGTCACGCCCGCCGCATCCGCCATCGATTCGATGGTCGGCTGCGCGCGCCAATGCTCGGAGATGAAGGCGATGGCGCGCCGCACCGAATCATAGTCGCGCAAAGCGGCGTTCTGGGGTCCCGGTTTTGTGAGGCGGTGCTCATTCATGGCAAGGTTCATCATGGTTCTGATGTAGGACGGGCGCGGCCTCCAAACCACCCGATTCCCGACAGGTCCATAGCGTCTTCAAGCCAAGTGGACGCCGGTTCGCGCGAAGAAAACGCGTCAAAATAAAAGCCTTCACGAGATCGGATTGTAGGTCGGGCCGCGCTTGGCGGCCACCAAGGCAGCCGTTAAGGCTTTGGCAAAACTTGCCTTTTCGTCAGGCCCGAGAAAGCTCGCGATCGAGACGCGGCGGCCTCTGGAAAGCAGATAGAGTTTTTCGATGCCGAATTCCGCGTCGGCCTTCTGATCCAGTTGCACCCACAGGGGATTGTGCACCCATTCCACCACATGGCCGCGATGGCTGATCCGGCGCACCCGCAGCTCCGATGCCGTCACCGAGATTTCCTCGCTGGCCCGGGCGTGGCGGAAATTGATCCGGAACGCCCAGTAGATCGCCAGAACATCCAAGCCGAAAAAGCCGAGCACCGGCCAGGCGCCCATCAGCAGAAACGCGAGCCCAGCGGCAAAGCTGACCGTGCAGACAAACCCCATCAGCACCAGAAAGCCGGTGCGATTGAGCGAGCGGTGCGGCGTCAGCAGTGCCGAAAACAATTCCGGCTGCGCCGCTTCGGGTTCAAAGTCATTGCCTGCGGTCATGGCGTATCAGTATATCCGGATCATGGCGAAAATCATCCGCAAGGTTCCCTCCAGATCGAAACCCACGGCCC
>JAQGMU010000442.1 GCA_028292195.1 Ramlibacter sp.
GGGTGAAGCCGATGCCGGAGATGGTGGAGTCGGTGCCGCCGCCGACGATGCTGCGCATCACGTTGGTGGCGATGCCGGCCTCCAGCAGGCCCTCGTCCTCCGCCTTGAACAGCAGGTCCGCCAGCGACCCGGGCAGCACGGCCTCGCGCCGCACCGACGATTCGTACCACGCGAGGTAGGGCGCGGCTTTTTCCATTGCGGCGATGTAGAGGGCGTTTTTCGGGCCGCTCTGGTTGAAGCGCATGTCACCGATGGTCAGTGTCTCTTCGCGCGGCAAGGCGACGCCCATCGATTGCGAAAATGCTTCCAGCACGAACGGCTCGGTGCAGCCGGCAACCGCGTCGAACTCGCGCAGTTCCAGCAGCCGGTCCACGTGCTGCTCCGCCTTTTCGATGAAGCCTTCCTTGAAGCGGCGGATCACCAGCGGCGACAGCACTCTCATCACGGCGGTGCGGATCGGCGTGTGCTCGGGCGGGTCGGTTTCGACCAGCTTGCTGGGGATGCGGAATTCGCCTGGCAGGCGGATGTCCTGGATGCCGACGCCGCCGGCATGGCAGAAGCGCTGCCAGTCGGACATGACGGTCTTGCATTCGTCGTAGCGCCCGACGGCGTAGACGTCGTGCGCCTTGATGTACACCACCGGCCCGGTCTCGCGCAGCGCCTCGTGGTAGCCGTACGGATCGCGCAGGACGTCGATGTCGTAGGGGTCGATTTCGAGAACCGGGACCTGCTGCGAGGGGGCGGTGGCGCTCATGGCACTCCTTGCATTGCTGCGTGTCGAGCCAGTCTAGGCGTCGCGCTTGCGCCAGTCGGTCCCCCTGAGGCGGGACTGCCGCGCGATCCGCTGCTGGCCAGAATGGCGGCACCCCACATTCACCGGAAGAACCCATGACCGCATCGACCGCCCGCCCCGCCAACTGGCTCATGCATCCCGCCCTGAAAGACGCCGTCGTGCTGGTCGCAGGCGGCGGCAGCGGCATCGGTGAAGCAGCGGCGCACACGCTTGCCGCGAGCGGCGCCCGCATCGCGGTGGCCGACCGCCGGCCGGAGATGGCGCAGAAGGTCGCGGCCGAACTGGCGGAGAGCGGCGCGAAGGCGATCGCCATCGCCATGGACGTCACCTCGCAGTCCGACATCGACGCCGCGGTGGCCCGGCTGGGGAAAGAGTTCGGTCGCCTCGACATGCTGATCAACACCGCCGGCGTCATCAACCCGGCGGAACTGGAGTCGCTGGACCTGGCGGAATGGCGCAAGACTTTCGAGGTCAACGTCGACGGCGCGCTGATGCTGGCGCGCTCCTGCCTGCCGCTGCTGCGTGAAAGCAAGATGGCGGCCGTCGTCAACGTCTCGTCGCTGGCGGGCGGCCGCGGTTACCCCAACGGCGGCGCCTATGGCCCCAGCAAGGCGGCGCTGATCTCGCTGTCGCGCCAGATGGCGCTGGAGTGGGCGCCGCACGGCATCCGCGTCAACACGGTGAATCCCGGCACGGTGGACACGCCGCTGACGCGCGCCAACATGCGGCCCGCCAGCATCAAGGATCGCGAAGCCAGCATTCCCTTGCACCGCATGGGCCAGGCCAGCGAACTGGGGGATCTCATCGCCTTCCTGGCCTCACCGGCCGCTTCGTTCATCACCGCGCAGGACATCAACTGCGACGGCGGGCTCTCGCAGGCGCTGATGGTCCAGAAGTTCCACGCCAACGCCTGAACGGAGACCGGCAATCATGAAGAACCAGAAACGCAGAATGTGGCTATTGGGTGTCCTGGCGGCCATCGCCGCCGGGATGTCGGGCACCGCGTACGCGCAGGGCAACGAGATCACCGTGGGCGTGTTCAACGCCACCACCGGCGTCTACGCCTTCGGCGGGGTGCCGATCCAGAACGGCATGCGGCTCGCCATCGAGGAGGCCAACAAGGCCGGCCTGCCGGGCGGCGCGAAGATCAGGATGATCGAAGGCGACACCGCCGGCGACAAGGCGCAGACCATCAGCCTGATCAACCAGTTCGCGCGGCGCGACAACGTCGTCCTCATGCTCGGTCCGACGACCAGCGTCGAGGCGGTGTCGGGCGCGCCGGTGTCGAACGCACTGCAGGTCCCCATGCTCAGCACCTCGTCGTCGGCGGAAATCCTGGACGCCGGGCCGTGGTCCTTCAAGGTCGGTGCCCAGGCCACCCAGACGACCGGCCGCCTTGGCCGCTACGCGGCGGAAAAGCTGGGAGTCAAGCGCGCGGTGTTCGTCTTCGACCAGAGCAACGAAGGCTACATCGCGCAGAAGAACGCCGCGCGCGACGGCATGAAGACGGGCGGCGTGCAGGTCGTGGCGGAAGAGGGCATCCAGGCCTCGGACTCCAACTTCCTGCCGCTGGCGACCAAGATCGCATCCCAGAACCCGGATGCCGTGTTCATCGCCGCGCCCGCGGAGCTGGCGGCCAATTTCTTCGTCCAGCTGCTGCAGGCCGGCGTGGACCCGAAGACCCGCTTCCTGGGGCCGGCCTCACTCGCCTCCCCGGGCTTCCTCAAGACCGGTGGCAAGGCCGTGGAGAACACGTTCCTGGTGGCCGACTACGCAGTGACCGGGTCCAGCCCGTTGAATGCGGCCTTCATCGAGGCCTACAAGGCACGCTACGGCATGGCGCCCGACAACTGGGCGGCCATGGGCTACAGCACGGCGCTGATCGGCATCGCCGCCATCCGCGCCGCCGGCCCCAGGCCCGAGCGCGAGAAGATCCGCGCACAGCTGGCGAAATCGGCGAAGGTGCCGGTCGTCATCGGCGACGGCTTGTGGACGCTGGACGCGGGGCGCCAGCCAAGCTACGGCGCGGCGATCCTGCAGGTGAAGAACGGGGCTTTCGTCACGGCTCCCTGAGCGCCACGCGGCGCACTCAGATGTCCTTCCTGAAGAACCAGTGGTATTGCGCGGGCTTCGGCCACGACCTGGCCGAGCGCCCGCTTGCTGTGCGGATCCTCGACGAACCCATCGTGCTGTACCGGCTGCCGGACGGCCGGCCCGCGGCCCTGCACGACCGCTGCCCGCACCGCTTCGCTCCGCTGTCGCGCGGCAAGGTGTGCGGCGAATCGCTGCAATGCGGCTACCACGGCCTGGAGTTCGGCGCCGACGGCTCCTGCACCAGCAATCCCTGGGGTGACCACGCGATCCCGAAGGCGGCCCGTGTGCGCAGCTACCCGCTGGTGGAGCGCGACATGTTCCTGTGGATCTGGATGGGCGACCCCGCCTTGGCCCGCGAGGAAGAGGCGCTCGACCTCGGCACGTTCTTCAATCGGCCCCAGCACCCGGTGGTGTACGACAGCTACAAGCTGGAGGCGAACTACGAAGTGGTGGTCGACAACCTGCTGGATCTCTCGCACGGGATCTACCTGCACGGCGGCACGCTGACCAACGGAAAGGAGGGCGCCGGCAAGATGCGGGTGGAGATGAAGCAGGAAGGCGACACCGTGATCGCCCTGCACCGGCGCGACAACGAACTGCCGGCGCCGTTCCTGAGCAAGGCCTGGGGTGGACGCACCGAGCGCGTGAACCACCGCTCCGACATGCACTGGCACCCGGCGGGCAACCTCGTGCACGTCGTCGGCATCACGGAGATTGGCCAGCCGCAGGGGCGCGACGACGGCGTCTACCTCCACGTGGCGCACATCCTGACGCCGATCTCGGAGCGGCAGACGCACTACCACTGGATTGCCGCGCGCAATTTCGCGCTGGACGACGCGGAAGCGGGCAAGGCGCTGCATGCCGCCATCCACCGCGCGTTCACGCAGGAGGACGAGCCGATGATCGCCGCGGTACAGGAGCGCATGGGCACGACCGACCTGATGGCGCTGCGTCCCGTGCTGCTGCCCGGCGACGCCGCGGCGCTGCGGGCCCGGCGGATTACCGATCAACTGAGGAAGCGCGAGCTCGATGCGGCGCCGGTGGCGCCGGTCACCTTCCGCGCGGCGGTCACTCCGACCTGAGGGTCATCCCCGCCTCCGCGCACTGGTGTCCGGGTGTTTCGGGCACTGAGGGCGGGTCGAACCGTTGTCACCTGCGATGTGCCTCCGGTCCGGCCCCGCCCTGGGCCTGCATCGCGACTGAGCGTGCGCTCGGCCCCTCCGGATGTCCAAGTCCGGGAGCGATCCCGGTATCGGCTGTGCCGACCCAGTTTCGGGAGGCATCCGGTTCGCGATCTGGCACGGCGCAGCGCGAGGGCGGGGCAGCCCGCCTTGGCGAAATCAAGGAGGAGGAGCGGGTCGCAGCCGGAGGCGAGGCCCGCGCGGGGGACATTCGCCAAG
>JAQGMU010000449.1 GCA_028292195.1 Ramlibacter sp.
TGCGCCCGGAGCGGGCCAACTCCACCATCTGCTGTCGAAATTCCGCCGAATACGGCGGCATGAATCTGCGCATAACGGACGCCTCCTTTCAGGAAGGTAAGGTGTCCGCGAAATGGGGTCAACTTCAGCCCTGGTTGCCCTGGTAGGGTGGGTTCGCGCAGCGACCCCACCGTTGCCACAGGGAGCGCACTGGTAGGGTGGGTTCGCGCAGCGACCCCACCGATGCGGCCCTAACCCGGCGCGTTCCGCATCCAGTCGGCGGTCTGCAGGAACGACGCCTTCAAACGCGTGCGCAGCGCCGCGTCCACACCCACGTCCCCCATCGCTTCATCCATGCAGGCCACCCACTGCTCGCTCTCCAGGATCCCGATCTTGAACGGCATGTGGCGCGCGCGCAGCCGCGGGTGGCCGAAACGGTCGGTGTAGTGCTGCGGGCCGCCGAGCCAGCCGCACAGGAACCAGAACAGGTTCTGGCGCGCCCGTTCCAGCTCGGGGCCATGGGCGGCGCGCAGGGCGGCGTACCTGGGCTCCAGGTCCATCAGGTCGTAGAAGCGGTCGACCAGGGCCTGCACCTTCTGTTCTCCGCCGATCCACTCGTAGTGGGTGTCGAAAGGCGGCTTGTCCTGGATCTGCATCCCCGTATTGTCCGCCCCCGCCTATTCCGCTGCCTTGCGCAAGGTTTCCACCACCGGGCGGTTCAACACTTCGCGCAGGCCCCACCAGCCTGCGGCCAGCGCCAGCACCGCGCCGGCCAGCGCGCCCACCAGCGGCACCAGGGGTGAGGCCGTCCAGGTGAAGTCGAAGGCATAGCGCGCCAGCGCCCAGCCGACCACGGAAGCGACCGTGCTGGCCAGGAAGCCGGCCAGCAGGCCGACGCCCGCCAGCTCGGCACGCTGCACCTGCCGCAGCAGGCTGCTGCGGGCGCCGACGGCGCGCATGATGGCGAACTCGCGGGCCCGCTCCTCGCGCGTGGCGGTCACGGCGGCGAACAGCACCACCACGCCGGCGGCGAGCGTGAAGCCGAACAGGAATTCCACCGCGCGGATCACCTTGTCCAGCACGCCTTGCACCTGGTTCAGGGTGGCCGTCATGTCGACGTCGGTGACGTTCGGGAAGGTGCGCACCAGCTCGTTGTCGAAGCCCTTGCGCTCGGGCGCGCGGAAGGCGCCCATGTAGGTGATGGGCATCTCCGGCAACTGGCTGACCGTATACATCACGAAGAAGTTGGCCCGCATCGAGCTCCAGTCCACCTTGCGCAGCGAGGTGATCTTCGCCTCGCTGGGCATGCCGCCGACATCGAAGCGCAGCGTGTCGCCCAGCTTCAGTCCCAGCGTGGTGGCAATGCCCTCTTCCACGCTGACCGCGCCTGCTTCCTCCGGCTGCCAGCGGCCGGCCACCAGCTGGTTGTGGGGTGGCTGCTGCGCCGCGAACGAGAGGTTGAACTCGCGGTCCACCAGCCGCTTGGCGCGGTCTTCGGCGAAGTCGTCGGGGCTGACGCTGCGCCCATTCACGCCCACCAGCCGGCCGCGAAACATCGGGTACCAGTCGTAGTGCTTCACGCCGGCATCGCGCAGCATGGCCAGGAATTGCTGGTTCTGGTCCGGCAGCACGTTGATGACGAAGCGGTTCGGCGCGTCGGCCGGCGTCGCCTGGCGCCAGCTGGCAATCAGGTCGGTGCGCAGCAAGACCAGCAGCACCAGCGCCAGCAGGCCGACCGCCAGCGCGCTGGTCTGCACCACGGTGTAGGCCGGGCGGGCGCCGATCTGGCGCGTGGCCAGCACCAGCCAGCGCGGTGCCGTCGCCTCGTTCACCACCCGCCGCAGCAGCTTCACGGCGACCCAGCTCAGGCCCGCGAACACCAGCACCGCGCCGCCGAAACCGCCCACCGCGATGACGCCCAGCTTCAGGTCGCTGCTGGCCGCCAGCAGCAAGGCCACGAAGCCCGCCACGCCGATGCCCAGCACCAGCAGCGAGGCCGGCTTGAGGTTGCCGACGTCGCGCCGGATCACCCGCAGCGGCGGCACCTGCGCCAGCTGCAGCACCGGCGGCAGGCCGAACGCGAACAGCAGCGTGAGGCCCATGCCCATCCCGAACAGCACCGGCCAGATGCCGGGGCCGGGCAGCGAGGTCTCCACCAGCCCGCCCAGCATGGCAACGAACACGAAGTGCACCGCGAAGCCCGCCAGCACCCCGGCCAGGCTGGCCGCCAGGCCGATCAGGCCGAACTCGATGGCGTAGCTCCAGGCGATGGCGCGCTGGCTCTGGCCCAGCACGCGCAGCATGGCGCAGTCGTCCAGATGCCGGCTGGCGAAGCCACGCGCGGCCAGCGCCACCGCCACCGCACTCAGCAGGGCGGCCAGCAGCGCCACCAGGTTGAGGAATTTCTCGGCCCGGTCCAGCGTCTGCTTCATCTCCGGGCGGCCGCTTTCCATCGACTCGATGCGCACGCCGCGCACGTCGGCCTTCTTCGCCTCGGCATCGGCCCAGGTCGCGAACTGCGCCACCCGCGCGTCCGGCCCGGCCACGGCAAAGCGGTAGCCGACGCGGCTGGCAGGCTGCACCAGCCGGGTCGCGGCGAGGTCGGCCACGTTGATCAGCACCCGCGGCGCGAAATTCAGGAAGCCGGTGCCGCGGTCGGGTTCGGCCGTCAGCACGCGGGCGATGCGCAGCTGCGCGTCGCCGAGCAGCAGCGGGTCGCCCACTTTCAGCGCCAGTGCTTCGAGCAGCGCCGGGTCGGCCCAGGCCTCGCCGCGCCCGGGCACGTCGCGGGTTTTCTTGCCCACCGCATCGAGCCGGTCAGCGGTTTGCAGGTTGCCGCGCAGGGGGTAGCCCGCCGGCACTGCCTTCAACGCGACCAGCCGGCTGGCGCCACCCAGCGCGTCGGGCGCGCGCCCCATCGACGGGAAGATCAGCGTGGTGGCGGTTTCGAGGCCGAGCGCCTTGGCGCGGGCGATGAAGGCCGCCGGCGTCGGTGAATCGCTCACCACCACCGCGTCGCCGCCCAGGAGCTGGCGGGCGTCGCGCGCCAGGCCGCCCTTCAGCCGGTCGGCGAAGAAGCCGACCGCCGTGAGCGCGGCCACGGCCAGGGTCACGGCCACGATCAGCAGGCGCAGTTCGCCGGCCCGCAGGTCGCGCCACAGGGTGCGCCAGCCGAGGGCCCAGGCAGAGTTGGGGATCATGGCGTGGGACCTTACCCGAAAAGTGTGAGCGGGGAGTGAGGCGCCGGCCTGCGGCAGCGCCCCGGTTCAGGGCCGGGACGCCTGGTCGAGGCGCTGCTCCAGCGCCTGCAGCACCGGGCGGATCTTCTCGCCGACGCTGATCTGCGGATTGGAGAAGCCGTCCGGCTTGCGGGCCTCCACTTCCCGCTGCCTGATCACCGGCACCGCCGCGGCGAAGGCCTGCTCGAACGAGCGGGTGCGGCGCAGCTGCTCGTCGAACATCGCGCGGCCGAAGAAGGTGAGCTCCGAGCGGCTGCCGCAGCCGTAGGAGGTGTGCTCCGCGTCGGCCGCCGTCATCACCAGGCTGCTGTCGCTGGCCAGCGGGCCGACCCAGCCGCCGGAGAAGCAGGCCGAGATGGCGATCACGCGGTTGCGGATGCCGGCCTCGTCGAGCGCGCGCCGCAGCTCCCCCGGGCTCACGGTGTCGACCTCGAGCGGCGGGTTGGCGGCGGACAGCTGGAAGTTGCTGGCGCCATGCGAGGTGAGGTAGACCACCAGCACGTCTTCCTGCTTGTCCATGCGCTGCGCCAGCGCTTCGACGGCGCGCCGCAGGTTGAGCGGCGTCGCCCACGGCAGCGTGGCCGCGGTGGCGGGGTTGTTCACCAGCTGCAGCACGCGGCCCTGGGCGTCGAAGCGCTGCGCCAGCACGTCCGCCACCAGCGTGCTTTCGCGCAGGAACACCTCCTCGCTGCCATAGGGCGCGAACACCAGCCCGTAGACGTCGACCACCCCGGGCCGCTGCGGCGCCAGCCCGGCGACGGCCTGCTGCCACACGGCCTGCTGCGCCTCGATGCTTTCCTGGCTCAGGACCAGGCGCGGCGCCTCCTCCGCCAAGGGCGCATCCGCCTCCCAGGGGCGGTCGGGGAGCTGCCAGGCCGAGAGGCCGAAGATGACGCAGAGCCCGAGCGCCAGCGCCGCGAGGCGGCGCCGGTCCAGGCCGAAATGCCATCCCAGGCGCACCGCGATCGCCACCGTCCAGGCCCAGAGGCCGAAGTAGATCGACCAGGCGAGCAGCGCTGATTCGGCGAACACGGCCGCCAGGCGCTCGTGTGCCTGCAGCGCGCCGAAGACCTGCGAGACCAGTCCCGGCACCAGCGCAGCCACCATCCAGAGCGCGAACCAGCTGGCCACGCCGGCCGGCCGCGGCGCCTCGGCCCCGGTCGCGCGCCGGCCCCACAGCAGCGACCACACCAGCAGCACCGAGGCGGCCACGCCCCACCAGGACGCCAGGTAGCCGCGCAGGTTGAAGCTGGCGGGCCCCGCCACTTCCAGCCGGCCCAGGCCGATTTCGACGACCGCGGTGAGCAGCACCAGCAGCAGCAACTGCAGCGGCCGCGGCGCGCGGCCGGCCACGCGCGGCGGCAGGAACACGCCGCTGCGCAGGCCTTCGCGGACCCAGCCCGCCAGCGGCAGATCGGGCGGGGGCGCCGGCTGCGGCGCGGGCGCCACGGCTTGCGCCGGGGCGATGGCAATCTCGTTCATGCGGCAATCATGCCATTCGCGGCACGGCCTGGCCGCGGTTCGCGTTGCTCACCGAGGGCCTACGCCGCGGACCGCAGGCGCTGGCCGGCGAGCTCGGGCTGCAGCTGCAGCCGCTCGCGCCCGGTGTAGCAGAGGAAGTTCCTGTTGGTGGCGCGGCCCACCGTGCACAGGCCCAGCTTCTGCGCGATCTCGTGGCCCATCTGGGTGATGCCGCTGCGCGAGATGACGATGGCCACGCCCATCTGCGCCGACTTGATCACCATCTCGCTGGTCAGCCGGCCGGTGGTGTAGAAGACCAGCGGCGCGTCGGCCGGCCGTGCCGGCGGCGTGTCGCCGTCGCGCAGCCACATCCAGCCGGCGATGGTGTCGATGGCGTTGTGGCGCCCGACGTCCTCGACGAACAGCTGCAGGGCCTCGCCCTGGAACAGCGCGCAGCCATGCACCGAGCCGGCCGACTTGTAGGTGCTCTCCTGGAGCCGGATCGCGTTGACGATGCCGTACAGCTGGGCCTGGGTGATGCGCGCTTGCGGCAGGCGGATGGCGTCGAGTTCGTCCATCAGGCCGCCGAACACGCTGCCCTGGCCGCAGCCGGTGGTGACCACGCGGGTCGCGGTGCGCGCCTCGATGTCGGCTATGCCGCCGTGCGTGTTGACGGCGGCGGCGCCGACGTCCCAGTCCACCGTCACGGAAGCGATCGCGGCCAGCGACTGCACCAGCCGCTGGTTGCGCAGGTAGCCGAGCACCAGCCACTCCGGATGCGCGCCCAGCGTCATCAGCGTCACCAGCTCACGCTTGTCGACGTAGAGCGTGAGCGCCCGCTCGGCGGGAATGGAGATGGTTTCGGTTTCGCCGTGGGCGTTGACGACTTCGACGCTGCGCGTGAGCGGCGCCTGGGCGGCGGTGAGGGTTGGCAGGGCCATGCAGGGACACTACAGCAAAAACAAAAGGCCAGCCGCGGGGCTGGCCTCATCGGGGCGGCGGGCGTTCAGGGCTTGGTGGCCGTGCCCGCCTTGGCCGGCGCCATTTCCGCCGACGTGGCGCGGTTGCTCGGCGGGCTGGTTGCGTTGGTGGCGGGGGAATGCGCGCCCGAGGTTTCCAGGGGCTTCTGTTCGGCCGGCGCGGCCGCGTACGGGCCGGGGTCCGCGCAGCCGGGCCAGGCCGGAGCCGCGGCCACGCCGACATCGGCCACCGGCGTGCTGCCGCCCTGGGAGGCGCTGGCGGCGGTCGGCGTGGTCGAAGCAGCAGCGGCGGCAGGCTTGGCGGCAGTGGCAACCGCGCCGGCAGCCGCTGCATTGGCGGGGGCGCCGGGAGCCGCGGCAGCAGCCGCCACGGTCGTCGACGGCGCCTTGCCCGCCGCGGTGGCGGTCTTGCGATAGGCGGCAGCGACCTTGTCCTGCACCTTGCACAGCTGGTAGGCGTCGACCTTGCCTTGCCACGCCGTCTTGGCGGCGGCCTCGGCGGCCTTGGCCTTGGTGGCTTCGTCCACCGGCGGCAATTTGGCCAGCGCCAGCCCGCCGGCGAGTAGGGTCATGGCAGCCGCGGCGGCAATCGTGAAACGGATCATTCGATGCTTCTCCTCAGGCGGGGCGGGCGATGTCGCCGCGGTCGTTCACCAGGCCGAGCGGCTTGCTGCGCTGGGCCGGGATCTTGCCGGCCTTCACGTCCTCGTACCAGTACGCGTGGTGCTCGCGGGCCCAGGTCTCGTCGACGTAGCCGCGCCGCATGGCGGTGTAGGCGCCGCGCATGCCGATGGTGCCCATGTAGATGTGGCCGATGAACACCGCCATCATCAGCAGGGCCGCCGCCGCGTGGACCATGTGCGTGACCTGCATGGTGCCGCGCACGTAGTCGACGCTGGGCACCAGCTTGTCCATCACCAGGCCGGACGCGACCACGATGAGGCCGAGCAGGAACACGCCCAGCCAGAACACGCCCTTCTCGCCGGCATTGAAGCGGCCCGACGGCGGCTCGCTCTTGCCTATCATCCCGCCGCCCTTCAGCAGCCAGTTCAGGTCGCCGCGCTGCGGGAAGTTGTCGCGCACGAAGGTGACGAAGATGATGACCAGCGACACCACGAACAGCGGGCCCATGAAGTTGTGCAGGGTCTTCAAGAGGTAGGTGAGGAAACCGAACAGCGTGAGGCCCAGCACCGGCAGCAGGAAGAACTTGCCGAAGGCCATGACGATGCCGGACAGCGCCAGCGTGCAGAAGGCGATGGCGTTGGACCAGTGCGCGGCCCGCTCGAACGGGGTGAAGCGCTCGATCTTGCGGCCGGTGTCGGGGCCGTGCTGCTCCATCGGGCCCTTGGCGAAATAGAAGATCGCCAGCGCCAGCACCACGATGGCCAGCAGCGCCGCGCCGTAGGGCACGATGTACCAGTTGCGCACCTGGCGCCAGGCTTCGCCGGCCGTGGTCAGGCGCGAGCCGGGGTATTGCACCGGGCCCTGGATCAGGATGCCGGCTTCCGGCGCCTCGCTTTTCGGCAGGCTGCTGTAGCCCTCGCGGCCAGCCTGCACGCCGCGCCACATCGGCGCGTTGTTGCCCGGCTGGACGCGGTTGCGCTGGCCGTTGTTCTGCTCCAGGTAGCCCGGCTCGCTGGAAGCGTCGCGCTTGACCTCGGGCTTCACGTCGAAGATGTTCTGGCCCTGGATGCCGCCCGGCGCCGCCTGGCCCGGCCCCGGCAGGTCGTCGGACGCGGGTTTGGCGGGCGT
>JAQGMU010000144.1 GCA_028292195.1 Ramlibacter sp.
GCCGCTGACGATCATGTTCAGCGCGGGCTCCACCCCCAGCACGCGCGGCAGGCGCATGGTGCCGCCGGCGCCGGGGACGAGGCCCAGCTTGACTTCGGGCAGCGCGACGCTCGTGCCGGGCGCGGCAATGCGGTAGTGGCAGCCGAGCGCGAGCTCGAGGCCGCCACCCATCGCCACGGAATGGATCGCCGCGATCCACTCCGTCGCCATGGGCGGCGGGCTGGAACTGGCCCTGGGCTGCCACTACCGCATTGCCGCGCCGGGCGCGACCATCGCGCTGCCCGAAGTGAAGCTGGGCCTGATCCCCGGCGCCGGCGGCACCCAGCGCCTGCCGCGCGTGCTGGGCGTGGAGGCTGCGCTGAACATGATCGTGAGCGGCGAGCCGGTCAAGAGCGAGATGCTGGCGCAGCTGCCGGGCCAGAAGCTGTTCGACAAGATGGCGTCCGCCCCCGAGGCGCTGCAGGAAGAGGCGATCGCCTTCGCCCGCTCGGTGGCCGATGCGCGGCCGCTGCCGCTGGTGCGCAACCTGCCTTCCAGGCATCCGCAGGGCGACGCCTACTTCCAGTTCGCGCGCAACATGGTCAAGGGCATGGCGAAAAACTTCCCGGCGCCGGTCAAGTGCGTCGACGCGGTGGAAGCCTCGACCCAGAAGAAGTTCGACGACGGCATGGCCTACGAGCGCGAGATCTTCACCGCGCTGATGTTCACGCCGGAAAGCAAGGCCCTGCGCCACCTGTTCATGGCGGAGCGTGCGGCGTCGAAGATCCCCGACGTGCCGGAAGACACGCCCAAGCGCACCATCGAGAAGGTTGCCGTCATCGGCGCCGGCACCATGGGTGGCGGCATCTCGATGAACTTCCTCAACGCCGGCATCCCCGTGACCATCCTGGAGACCAGGCAGGAAGCGCTGGACCGCGGGCTGGCCACCATCCGCAAGAACTACGAGGGCCAGGTCAAGAAGGGCAAGCTGAAGCAGGACAAGTACGAGCAGCGCATGGCGCTGCTCAAGCCCACGCTCTCGTACGAGGAGATCGGCGATGCCGACCTGGTGATCGAGGCGGTGTTCGAGGAGATGGGCGTCAAGAAGACGGTGTTCGAGAAGCTCGACCAGGTCATGAAGAAGGGCGCCATCCTGGCCTCCAACACGTCGACCCTTGACGTCGACAAGATCGCCGCCTTCACCAAGCGGCCCGAGGACGTGGTCGGCCTGCACTTCTTCAGCCCGGCCAACGTGATGAAGCTGCTGGAGGTGGTGCGTGGCGCAAAAACCGGCAAGGACGTGATGGCCACCGTGATGGGCCTGGCCAAGAAGATCAAGAAGACGGCGGTCGTTTCCGGCGTCACCGACGGCTTCATCGGCAACCGGATGATCGAGCAGTACAGCCGCCAGGCCGGCTTCCTGCTGGACGAGGGCGCCACGCCGGCGCAGGTGGACAAGGCCGTCGAGAAGTTCGGCTTCGCCATGGGCCCGTTCCGCATGGGCGACCTGGCCGGCAACGACATCGGCTGGGCCATCCGCAAGCGCCGCGCGCAGGAGCGGCCGAACATGCTTTATAGCCGCAGCGCCGACAAGCTGTGCGAGCTGGGCCGCTTCGGCCAGAAGACCGGCGCCGGCTGGTACGACTACCAGGAAGGCAAGCGCGACGCGATCCCGTCCAAGCTGGTCGAGAAGATGGTCGAGGACCATCGCAAGGAACTGGGCATCACCCCGCGCAAGATCTCCGACGACGAGATCGTGCAGCGCCTGGTGTTCGCGCTGGTCAACGAAGGCGCGCGCATCGTGGAAGAGGGCATCGCCGCGCGCGCCAGCGACATCGACATGGTCTACATCACCGGCTATGGTTTCCCGATCCACCGCGGCGGCCCGATGAACTATGCCGACCAGGTCGGCCTGTTCAACGTGGTCCAGGCCATGAGGCGCTTCCAGCAGAACCCGCGCGACGACGCCGGCTTCTGGGAGCCGGCGCCGCTGCTGGCCAGGCTGGCGGCCGAAGGCAAGACCTTCTCTTGAGCGGCGCGATGGCGAAACGCATCCTGCTCGCGCTTGCCGCGCTGTTGCTGCTGCTGGTTGCGGCCGTCGCCGTCAACACGCTGCGGCAGGGCTCGCGGCAGCTGGACGTGGCGCCGGCGCCGCCGCTGGCGGTGGACGAGAAGGCGGTGGCGGACAAGTTGTCCGCCGCCATCCGCCTCCAGACCATTTCCAGCCTGGACGACCCCAAGCTCAACGCCGAGGAATTCCGCAAGCTGCATGCGCTGCTGCAGGAACGCTTCCCGCGCGTGCATGCCACGCTGCAGCGCGAGGTGGTCAACGGCCTGAGCCTGCTCTATACCTGGAAGGGCACGGACTCCGGTGCCAAGCCCGTCGCGTTCATGGCGCATCAGGACGTGGTGCCGATCGCACCCGGCACCGAGCGCAACTGGCAGGCCGCGCCGTTCTCCGGCGAGCAGAAGGACGGCTACGTCTGGGGCCGCGGCGCCTGGGACGACAAGGGCAACCTGATCGCGCAGCTGGAGGCGGTGGAGATGCTGCTGGCGGCCGGCTTCCAGCCGCGGCAGACGGTCTACATCATTGCCGGCGCCGACGAGGAAGTCGGCGGCCAGCGGGGCGCGGTGGAGATCGCCAGGATGCTGCAGGAGCGCAAGGTGCGGCTGGACTTCGTCATCGACGAAGGCCTGGTGCTGACCGAAGGCATACTCCCCGGCATCAAGGCGCCCGCGGCGCTGGTGGGCGTGGCGGAGAAGGGCTACGTCACCGTGCAGCTGACGGTGGCGGCGCCTCCCGGCCATGCTTCCATGCCGCCGCCGCCGGGCACCACCGCCATCGCCAGGATGGGCGCGGCGCTGAAGCGGCTGGACGACGAGCAGTTCCCGCCCAAGCTGGAGGGCGTGGCACGCGAGCTGTTCGAGACGCTGGCGCCGGAGATGCCCGGCTTCCAGCGCGTGGCGCTGTCCAACCTGTGGCTGTTCCGCCCGCTGCTGGAATCGCAACTGGCCAAGGGGCCCAGCACCAACGCGATGCTGCGCACGACCACGGCGCTGACCATCGTCAACGCCGGCAACAAGTCCAACGTCATTCCCGGCCAGGCGGAAGCGACGCTCGACTACCGCATCCTGCCGGGCGACAGCACCGAGAAGGTGCTGCAGCACGTGCGCGCCAAGGCCGGCCCCGGCTTCGAGGTCAAGGCGGTGGGCGGAAGCACCGAGCCGACGCCGGTCAGTTCCACTGCGGCGGCTTCGTACTACCAGATGCAGCGCACGCTGCGGGCCGTGTTTCCCGGCACCCTGGTGGCGCCGG
This sequence comes from Ramlibacter sp., assembly GCA_028292195.1. GTDB lineage: Bacteria > Pseudomonadota > Gammaproteobacteria > Burkholderiales > Burkholderiaceae_C > Ramlibacter. The sequence goes on from JAQGMU010000144.1 coordinate 3,296, forward strand.
CGCTGTACATCGCCGGTTCGGACTCGCATCACTTCGTGCCCATCGCCGACTCCATCTACCGCTTCTCGCCGGTGCGCGTGAAGCCCGAGGACCTCGGTCGCCTGCACGGCACCAACGAGCGCATCGCCATCGCCAACCTGGGCGAGCTGGTGCGCTTCTACCATCAACTCCTGCGCAACCTGAACGCGCCGGCTCCCTGAACCCGAACTTTCCCCGAAAGGCCTGAAATGTCCAAAGCCGTCATCGTTTCCACCGCCCGCACGCCCCTCGCCAAGAGCTGGAAGGGCGCGTTCAACATGACGCACGGCGCCACCCTGGGTGGCCATGCGGTCAAGCACGCGCTGCAGCGCGCCGGCGTTCCGGGCGACGCGGTGGAGGACGTGCTCATGGGCT
>JAQGMU010000474.1 GCA_028292195.1 Ramlibacter sp.
CCGCTTCGACGTGCCTTTCCTGGTCGCCCGCATGCCGGCTGGCCAGGTGCCGGTGGCCGACGAGGCGGAGCAGTTCGAGCCGGTGTGGGTGCGGCCGGGCGATGCGCTGGCGCGGCACCACGCCGGCCAGTTCTTCATGATCTTCCCGACCATCCGCACGCTGGAGCGGCTGGTGCAGTTCGACTCGGTCGCCGCGGTGCTGCAGGCCTGCGCCGGCGAGCAGCCGCTGTGGACCAGCTGCCCGCGCGCCGGCCTGCTGCAGGGCGCCGAGGCCCGCTACATGGAGCACGAGTCGCCCTATGGCGAGCTGGCCCTGGTCTGCCCCGACGGGCAGATCCAGCACCAGCTGGACTGGCGCACCGACCAGCCGGTGGCGCTGCTGAAGAACCTGGTGCGGATCACCGCGCCCAACCCCGGCGTGATGACCGGCCCCGGCACCAACTGCTACCTCGTGGGCGACCCCGACACCGGCTACATCGTGGTCGACCCCGGCCCGAACGAGCCCGAGCACCAGCAGCGCATCTGGCGCGCCACCGGCGGCGACATCCGCCTGATCGTCTGCACGCACTCGCATGCCGACCACTCGCCCGGCGCCAGGCCGCTACAGGCGCTGTGCAAGACACGCCCGCCCATCCTCGGCCTGCCGTCGGCGGCTACCGCGCGGCCGGCCAGCGAATTCACGCCGGACCGCGCCGTGCGCGACGGCGAGGTCCTGTCCGTCGAAGCGGCCGGTGTTTCGCACAGCCTGAAGGTGCTGCACACGCCGGGGCACGCGGCCAACCACGTCTGCCTGGTCTTGCTGGAAGACGGCCTGCTGCTCTCCGGCGACCACATCCTGAACGGCAGCACCACGGTGGTGGACCCGCCCGACGGCGACATGACCGCCTACCTCGACTCGCTGGACGCGCTGAGCGCGGCCTGCGACCAGTACGGCATCGAGTTCATCCTGCCCGCGCACGGCTACGTGCTTGGCTTCGCCAAACAGGCCATCGCCCACCTGAAGGCGCACCGCCTGCAGCGCGAAGCGCGCATCGTGGCCGCGATGCGCGAGCGGCCCACGGGCACGCTGGAAGACTGGGTCGAACTCGCCTATGCCGACGTGCCGCAGCGGATGTGGCCGGTGGCCAAGCGCTCCCTGCTCGCGCACGTGCAGCGCATCGAGGCCATGCAGGCGGTGCGGTGAACGAACCCGTCCGCCTCTCCAGGCGCGTGGCGGCCCTCAAGGGCTGTTCACGCAGCGAGGCCGAACAACTGATCGAAGGCGGCTGGGTCCGCGTCGCCGGCCGCAAGGTGGAAGAGCCGCAGCTGCTGGTGCAGGACGAGGCGGTCGAGATCGATCCCAAGGCCAAGGCAGAACCGCCGCAACCGGCCACGCTGCTGGTGCACAAGCTGCCCGGCTCCCCGTTGACCGCCACCCCGCAATTGCGGGCCGACGATGACGCGTCGGGGATACGCCTGCTCAAGCGTCACTTCCACAAACTGGTCGCGCCGATGCAGCTTCCGGACGCCGCCGGCGGCCTGACCGTGCTGACGCAGGACGGCCGCATCCTGCGGCACCTGAACGAGGACGCGGTGGAAGAGGAATGGATCGTGCAGGTGGCCGGTGTCGTCGCGCCAGCAGTCGTGCAGCGCCTCAGCCGGGACCTGCGCGGCAAGGCCAGCATCAACAGCCAGTCGGAGACCGAAGCACGCCTGCGCGTCGCCATCAAGGGCGTGCCGCCAGGCAAGCTGATCGTGCTTTGCGAAGCCGCGGGAATGCGAATCCTGAGCCTCAAGCGGCTGCGCCTGGGCCGCGTGCCGCTGGGGCAACTCGCCCCCGGGCGCTGGCGTTACCTGTTACCGCAAGAACGGTTCTGAATTGGCCGGATCGCTGGGATCGCTGCGCGAGCCCAGCCTACATGCTCGAACGAGCGTGAACCGGCCGCGCCACGCGCGGCCTCCAGAGCGCGCGGAATAACATGCAGCGCGCTCTCCCCTGTGAGCAAGATCCGGCTTTGCCGGGCTTGCTCACACTGATCGAGCCACTTCCAAAAGTCGCTTGCGACTTTTGGAAGTGAAATGTGTTGTGAAGTCCGCCGATACGCCGGATTTTGTGCGTCCGGTTGCCCGGACGTGACCGTCATTCATCTGGGCCGGGGGTCACCCCACCGGCTCGGTGCTACCTACCCGCCGACAACCCCCGGGACACAGGGGCTGGGGTGTTGCCACCCCGTGCCGGCCTACTTGGTATTGCTGCGCGTAGAGATTGCCCGTTTCACCCGCTGCGCCCACGTCCTTTCTTTCGAAAGGACCTTTGAAGCGACTTGCGTCGCTTCAAGGCGCAACGACTCGTCTCTGTTGCTCTGATCCTCACCTCACGGTGGGCAGGGGTTACCTGCTACGCTGCCCTTCGCAGTCCGGACGTTCCTCCAGTGCCACCTTTCGGTGATTGCACCAGCGACGGCCTGGCGGGCTTCACGCTGCGATTCTCGCAGATGCGCGCCGAGCGCGCGTCATGCTTGCTGCTCCGTCTGCAGCTTCGCGATCCGTTCCTCGATCGGCGGGTGCGTCGAGAACAGCTTGCCCACGCCCGACGTGATGCCGAAGGCCTGGATGCTCTTGGGCAGCTGGCCGGGCACCATGCCGCCCAGGCGGGCCAGCGCCTGGATCATCGGCTGCTTGCGGCCCATCAGGTTGGCCGAGCCGCGGTCGGCGCGGAACTCGCGCTGGCGCGAGAACCAGGCCACGATGATGGCGGCCAGGAAACCGAGCAGGATGTCCAGCACGATGGTCGTCACGTAGTAGCCGATGCCGGGGCCGGAACGGTTCTCGCCCTTGCTCAAGGCGCCATCGACGAAGTAGCCGATCACCCGCGACAGGAACACGACGAAGGTGTTCATCACGCCCTGGATCAGCGTCATGGTGACCATGTCGCCGTTGGCGATGTGCGCCACCTCGTGGCCGATCACCGCCTCGACTTCCTCGCGGGTCATGCCTTGCAGCAGGCCGGTGGAGACGGCGACCAGCGCGCTGTTCTTGAAGGCGCCGGTGGCGAAGGCGTTGGGCTCACCCTGGAAGATGCCGACTTCGGGCATGCCGATGCCGGCCTGGTCGGCGAACTTGCGCACGGTGGCCACGATCCAGGCTTCGTCGGCGCTGCCCGTGCCGTCGATCACCTGCACGCCCGCGCTCCACTTGGCGACCGGCTTGGAGATCAGCAGCGAGATGATCGCGCCGCCGAAACCCATGATGGCCGCGAACGCCAGCAGCATGCCCAGGTTGAGACCGCTCGCCGTCAGGTACCGGTTGACGCCCAGCAGGCTGGCGACGACGCCCAGCACCACCACCACGGCCAGGTTGGTCAGGACGAACAGAAGAATGCGTTTCATTGCGAAAAGGCTCCGAAGGATGAATGACGTTCACCCCCGCGCCACAGATGAGGCTGGAAAACCCCGAAATCAAGTGCGCGCGGAAGGCGACGGTGCCACGACTGTGTGTTGTTCTGGTGTGTTGCGTGGGCGGAATACGAGGGAGTCATCATAGAAGGAAAAGTTCTCGTTCCCCGCCCACCAGCCCGGCACGCCCAGCACCGGCAGCGGCGTGAACGGCTTCTCCGCCAGGCGTTGCGCGCTGCATTGCGCGGCCAGCCAGCCGTCCTGGAACGCTCCGGAATCCATGGCGCACCGGCCCCGCCAGACATGGGCGGTGAGCCCCTTGCGCGGCGCGGCCAGCTGCTCCAGCAAGGCATGCCCGAACACCAGCAGGCGGGCCTGGGCCCAGAGCGGCCGCAGGTCGATGAACAGCTCGCGCCACGCCCGCGCCTCCAGCGCTTCCCACAGCGCGGGCGGCGCATCCAGCAGCGCGCCGTTCTCGTCGAACACGGTGACGGCGTCGCGCACCGGCCCGCGCCTGGAACCAATGCCGGTGCGCGCGATTTCCTGCGCCTGCAGGCGGTTCAGCGCCCGCTTGGCCCGCGGGAATTCAAGCCAGACGAGGCCATTGAAGAAGTCGTGCAGGCCGGGCCGCACCGGGCAGCAGCCGGAGTCGCAGATGTACTGTTCGTAGGGGATACCGGCGGGCAGTTCGTCCTGGCCGACGAAGCGCACCGGCGACCGGCCCGCGGAATTCAGGGCCGCCGCCGGCGACGCGCCCAGTTCCATCGCCGCCGCCACCGGTTCGCCCGGCGCCCGCCAGGGCCCGTACCAGGGGCGCGTCCAGTCGACCGCCGGGTGCATCTAGGCCCTGCTGCGGCGCGGCCGTTTCTCGCGCACCGAGACGTTCGACTTGCCTTCGTCGGCCAGCTCGAACAGGTCGGTGGCCGCCAGCAGCTTGGTGAGCGTCGAGTAGCCGTAGTTGCGCTGGTCGAACGAGGCCTGGTTGCCGATCTGCTGGCGCACCGCGTTGACCCGCGACCAGCCTTCGTCGTCCTCGGCCGAGTGGACGGCGTTGCGCAGCAGCTCCACCAGCTTGCGGTCCTTCTGCAGTTCCGCCTTGGACCAGCGCAGCGGGGCCGAACGCTCCACGCCCGGCGCATCGCTGTCGCTTTCCGCCGCGCGCAGGTCGTCCAGGAACAGGAAGCGCGAACAGGCGTTGACGAAGGGCTCCGGCGTCTTGCGGGCGC
>JAQGMU010000012.1 GCA_028292195.1 Ramlibacter sp.
CCCGGAACGCCGTCGCCGACCTGGTCGATCACACCGGCGCCATCGCTGTGCGGAATGACCCGCGGATAGGACATGCCGAACCCGAACGCGTTCTCGCGCTTCTTCAGGTCGCCGGGATTGATGCCCGAGAACGCGACGCGGATGCGGACCTCGCCAGGCCCCGGTTGCGGATCCGGCATGGACCCGACGACCAGCACGTCGCGAGGCGCGCCTTGGGCTTCAAACCAAGCGGCTTTCATCAACTGCTCCCGCTGTCCCCGCCTTCTTCGCCGAACAGCTTGCCCGCGCCCGCCCAATCCGAGGGTGCAACGTCTTCGAAAATGACGTAGATGTATTCGGCCGGCGTGCCGGTGTTGCGCACGATGCTGTCCGTGATTTCGGCGGCGACGGCCTTCTTGGCTTTGGCATCCTTGCCGGCAAACCAACTGACTCGAACGACTGGCATCTTGATCTTCCTTGTTGAAATGATTGTGCGATATCGAAGTGGAACTCGGGTGTCAGGCGAGATGGCCAAGCACCAGGCCCACCGCGCGAGAATCGGATCCGTCAGGCATGGGAAACCTCCTGGGCCAGCTCGATGTGCTCGCCGAATACGTACGACTCCATGGCGAGAACGCCGTGGCGTATGCCGCCATCCAGCACCGTGGCGGGCGCGGGACTGGCGGCGGCGCCGGCCGCAACCAGGAGCGGCAGGAAGTGCTCGCTGGTCGGGTGCGCGCGCGCCGCATGTGGGGCACGCTCCAGCGCGTGGAGCAAGCTATCCGTGCTCCCTTCCAGGACGGCCTGGCGGATCCACAAGGTGAACTCCCGCGCATAAGCGGCATCCTCCGCGGGTCGCAGATGTATGCATCCCGTGTCATGTCGTCTTCATTCAATTCAATCAGTGCGCAACAGAAGATCCAGATTGCCGGCGACGAAGCCATGGCCACAGCTGGACGCCAGCTCCCGCATGTCCGTCGCGAGCTCTGCCCGGCCAGGGCTGCGGGCCCAATAGACAGGACCTCATTTGGCGACCGGGAAGCCTCCGAGCTCCATCCCGGTGGCGAGCACCTCCAGCAACTTCATGACGTTGGCAGGGCTGAAGAAATGGAGGCCGACGACGTCCTGGGGTCAGCTGCAGGCGTCGCGCGATGTCGCCAACACGCAGCCCGCCGAACTGGCTCCGCGCCAGAAGCCGAAGGATGGCCAAGCCGCGCCGCAGCGTTTGCGCCGCCGGCAGTCCGGAATCAGCGGAGTTCACCATCTCCCGCCTTGTCGCGGGCTCAGCTCGTGGACGCAGCCACGACGCCGAAGTGCTCGACGAAAGGCGGTTGTGCAAAGAAGCCGCCGACGATGGCCCGCCATTGCGCATGCGCGGGCGATGCGCGGAACCCCACAGTGTGCGCTTCCAGCGTTTCCCACTCGATCAGGAGCACGTAGCGTTCGGGAGACTCGATGGAATGCCGAATCTCGTAGCTCACGAATCCTTTCGCCTTCGAAAGGACCGTGTCGAGGCCGACTTGCGCGGCCTGCTCGAACTCCGCCTGCTGGCCCGGGTGGATGCGAATGTCGGCGAGTTCCAGGATCATGCTCGGCTCCTTCAGAGTTTCATTTCGTTCAAGATCCATTCCACCGCCGACGCCTGGTGCGGAGTCCACCCCAGTTCGCGGCGGGCGCGCTTCGCCCTCACCCTGCTGTTGCTGCCGAAGGTGTAGTAAGCACGGGCGGCGCCCCAGGCCTCGGCCGCCGTCGCCGCGGGCACGGATTCGACCGGCCCGAAGCGCAGCCGTGCCGCAATGGCTGCGCCGATCTCGGCGAACGAAGCTTCTCCGTTCTCCGCGAAGTACAGAGCGCCGGCCGGGGCCCGCTCCAGCGCGAGCAGGTAGAGGTCAGCGAGGTCATCGATGTGCACGTTCGACCAGCGGTTCACGCCCGTACCCACGATGCGGACGGCTCCATGCTGGCGCGCCTGGTCAACGAGGAACGGGATCTGGATGCTGCTTGGATTCAGTCCGCGGCCAACTCCATAGACCAGGGAGGGGCAGATGACAATGCCGCGGACACCCCGGCTGGCCGCGGCCAGAACCTCCAGGTCCAGGTTGCGCCGCGCCTGCTTCATCGGCGCGACTGTGAACGGCGTGTCTTCGTCGAAGATCGCTTCCGAAAGGGACTCCCCATGCGCGTCGTCGCCCACGACGCTCGAGCCGGTCGTGTGGATAAGGGCCTTGCCGCTGCCTGCGAGTGCCGCGATCAGCGCCCGCACCGAAGCAGCATGATCTGCGTTGGCCGTATTGATCACCCCATCGGCCCGGCCGGCTTCACGGGTGAGCACAGCGGTGTCGTCAAGATCACCGAGGACCGGCCTGATGCCCGCAGCCTCCAGCAACTCCCCCTTGGCCGCATCCCGGACAAGCCCCCGAATGGAATGCCCGGCCGCAAGCATCCGTGCGGCAACCGTCCCGCCGATATAGCCAGAGGCCCCCGTTACGAAGAGGTTCATTGCAGACTCAGTGGATGTGGCTGCCGCCGTTGACGTCGATGGTGGCGCCGGTGACGAACCCGGAAAGGTCCGAGGCAAGGAACAGGCACGCTCCCGCGGCTTCCCTCGTGGTTCCAACGCGCCGCAACGGGATGCCCTCGGTAATGCCTTCCAGGCGCTCCGCGCTCAGGCCATCCAGCATTGGGGTATCGATCATGGCGGGGCAGACTGCGTTGGCACGGATCCCCAGGTGGCCGAACTCCCGCGCAATGCTCTTCGTCAGGCTCAGGACGCCGCCCTTGGAAGCCGCGTAATGCGCACCTCCCACCAGGCCGCCACCCCGCTGGGCAGCCAGCGATGACAGATTGACGATGTTGCCCGCCTTGCGTTGCGCGAACACCTTCAGGACACTCTGGCAGATATGGAACGTCCCCTTGAGGTTGACGTCGAGCATCGTGTCGAGGTCCTGCTCGCCAATCTCCATGAAGGACTGCGAGCGGACGATGCCCGCCGAATGGACGAGGCAATCGATCGTCCCGTGCAGCGCCAGGACCTGCCGGACCAGCTCTTCGCACTCCTGCGGCTTGCTGATGTCGCAACGAAATCCATGGACCACCGCCGCGCGCCCCAGCTTCTCCTCGATGGAGGCGCGCACGGCGGCGACGATCTCGTCATCCATCCGCACGTCGACGACGACGACTTTCGAGCCGTGTTCGGCAAAGAGCTCGGCCGCGGCGTACCCGATGCTGCGCAGCGACGCCGCCCCGGTGATCACGCTCACCTTTTCCTTCATCAACATGAAATGACCTCTGTTGTGCGATTTGACGTGGCCAGGGATGACCAGCCCTACTTGCCGAAGCCGGTGGAGAGCGCCGGTATCGAGGCCACGATGATCGTGCCGATGACCAACGCAACGATGTAGCCGGCGATGGGCCTCATGCCCTTGCTGGGACTGACGCGCGTGATGGCGCAGGCCGTGTAGTAGCCCACCCCGAACGGTGGCGCGAAGAGGCCGATGCCCATGGCAAGCACGACCACCATCGAGTACTGGATCTCGTTGACACCGAACTGCTTGGCAATCGGGAAGAGCAACGGGCCGAAGACGACGATGGCCGGAATGCCCTCGAGCACGCTGCCCAGGATGACGAAGGCGAGGATGGAGACCGCCATGAAGCCGGCGGTCCCGCCTGGCAGCCGCGTCATCGCTTCGGCCAGTTGCCGCGAGAACCCCGATTGCGTGAGGGCCCATGCCATGCCGGTGGCGGTACCGATGATCAGCAGAATCGCGCCGGAAAGCGCGGCCGTCGCGACGAGCGCCGGCCAGAGTTTCCGGTAGTCCAGTTGCCGATAGATCAGCGCGCCGGCGAGCAGCGCATAGGCGATGCCGATCGTCGACACTTCGGTCGCCGTCGCGACGCCCTCCACGACCGCCGCACGAATGATGAAGGGCAGCGCAAGCGCCGGGCTCGCGATGAGCAGCGCGCGGCCGATTTCGCTCCAGGATGCGCGCTTTGCACCGCCTTGCGCGACGCCGCGGTTCCTCCACCAGACGACAGCGCACAAGAGGACAGCCAATACCAGGGCCGGCACCAATCCGCCCGCGAACAGCGCCGCGATGGAAATGCCGGTCACGGAGCCGATGGTGATGAGCACGATGCTGGGCGGGATCGTTTCCGTTTGCGCGCCGGTCGCGGCCAGCAGGGCCACCATCTCGCCGTCGTTCATCCCCTGTTTGCGCATCTCCGGCAGCAGGACCGGGGCGATGGCTGCCATGTCCGCGGCCTTGGAGCCCGAGATGCCGGAGACGAGATACATGCCGGCGACCAGCACATAGGACAGCCCTCCCCGCACGTGGCCGAGCAGCGAGGCAAGGAAGCGAACCATCGCCCTGGCCATGCCGCTCAGTTCCAGGACGACGCCGAGGAAGACGAAAAGCGGCACCGCCAGCAGCACGATGTGCGACATCCCTTCGTCCATCCTGCCGATGACCGTCATCGTCGGCTTGGTCGTGGCGAGGGCGATGTACCCGAACGTGGCCAGCCCGAACACGAAGGCGATGGGCACGCCGGCGAGAACGAGTACCGCGACGATCACGACGAAGAAGATGAACAGGTTGATGTTGCCCAGGCCCTCGAACACAGGCCCGATGGCATACAGCGCACCCATCGCGGCGGCGACGAGAACCACTGCGCCGAGCAAGCGCCGCCAGTCGGTGACCTCGGCGAGCTTGACCAGTGCCGACAGCACCATGAGTGCGACCCCGATCGGAAGCGCCGCCGCCCGCCATGCGTTGGATATCTCCAGCGACGGCGACGTGACGACCATCTCTTCGTAGGCGAAATCAAAGGCGGGGTGGGCGATCAGGAGGAGAAACGCAGTCGCAGCGACGGCCGCCAGCACGTCGAGGAATGCGCGCACGCCCGGGGAGGCCATGTCGACCAGCGCCGTCATGCGCATGTGCTCCGACCGCCTGAGCGCGATGACGGCCCCGAACATGGCGAGCCACAGGAAGAGGATCGAAGCCAATTCATCCGACCAGGTCAACGGACGATGCAGCACGTACCGGCTCACGACACCGCTGAAAAGGACGATGATCTCGACAAGGACCAGGATCGCGGCTGGGATCTCGCTGGCGAAGCCGAGGAAACGGTCGATGATCGCCACGGCGCGGCGCCACCCGGTTTCAGTGCCGTCCGGAGGCTGCATGGCGAGATGATCGGTGCGCACTGACGTATCCAAGATGTTCTCCATGATTCGCGCGCAGCCCCTGGCCCGGCCCCATCTGTCGATGGGACCGCAAGAGCCGCGCGGGTGCTATCGGCGTCAGCCCAGCTTGCCGGTGTATTTCTCGAGCAGTGCCCAGCCGTCGGCACCGAACTTCTTCTGCCAGTCGGTGTAGTAGCCAGCCTTGACGAGCACTTCCCGGAACGCCTTGGGGTCGGTCTTGTTGAACAACATGCCGGCGCCCTTGAGCTTGCCCTCCAGGGAGGTGTTCAGCTCGTCGTGGGCTGCGCGTTGCTTCAAGGCGTGCGCATCGAAGACGCGGGTGGCCAGGGCCCGGAGGTCTTCAGGCAGGGCCGCCCAGTTGCGCTTGTTGCCGGCCAGCGCGAAGTAGTCCCACATGTGGTTCGTGTAGGAGCAATACTTCTGCACCTCGTACAGCTTCGCCGCGTCGATCGTCGGCAGCGCATTTTCCTGGCCGTCGACGACCTTGGTCTGCAGCGCCGTATAGAGCTCCCCGATCGGCACCGTCGCCGGCGACGCGTCAAGGCTCTTGAACAGCGTCGTCTGCAGGGCCGTCGCCGGCACCCGGATCTTCATGCCGACGATGTCCTTGGGCGACGTGATCGGCTTGAGGGAATGCGTCGTCTGCCGGAAGCCGTGGTCGAACACCTTCCCGACGGACACGAGGTTGGCCTTGTCCAGCGCGCTGCGCATGTAGGCGCCGAGTTCGCCATCGACTGCCTTCCAGACCGTGGCGTAGTCAGGGAAGGCAAACGCCATTCCCGTGATCATGGTCGCGGGCGCCAGGTTGCCGTAGATCTGACCGGCCGTGCAGATGAAATCGATCGCCCCCGAGCGGACCTGCGACATGGTGTCGGTGTCACTGCCAAGCTGGCCGTTGCCGAACACCTCGATCGCGAGCCTGCCGTTCGATTGCTTCAGGATCTCCGCACAAGCCGCCTTCAGTGCGACCGGCGTCGGATGGCTGTCCGGCAGGCTGATCGCGATCTTCAGGTTGTACTTGCCCGGGCCCTGGGCGAACGCCGCGCCGGAAGCGAGCGTCGCCATGGCCGCACCGGTGATCTGCTTGAGCACGGTGCGGCGTGCCACCATGTTCGTCCCGCGATCGCTCCTGGAATTCTTCTCGTACATGAATTTGTCTCCTGTTTGAAGGCTGGCTGGTCGTGGGGGTGGCTCAGTTGAAGACGCCGGGCTGGTGAACTTCGATCACGTTGCCGTCCGGGTCCTGCAGGAACACCTGGTACCAGCCGGGAATCGCCCATGTGCCGTAGTCCGAGTAGCGGATGCCGCGCTCGTCGCACCGACGCATGAAGCCCTTGATGTCGTCCGTGCGGAAGCAGAAGTGGCCGTGCGCCATGGGGTTCACGAATTGCTTCATCTTGAAGCCCGTGTCCAGGTCACGCTCCGCCCAGTGGAATTCGATGGCGCCGTCGCTCAGGAAGTCGACCTTGCCGGCGTAGGGACGGTCCGCTCGCTGCGCGCTGATGACGGTGTGCTCTTCGTCCTTGATCGTGCCCAGGTCGAACAGCGTCTTGTAGAACTGGGTCAGCCTGGGCAGGCTGTCCGTGCACAGGTTCATGTGATGGAACTTGAAATTCATGGTGTTTCGGAGGGGTTGGGGGCGGGATGTCCGAAAGATATTCGATTTCATTAGTGCAGTCAATGTTGCATCAGTGGAATTTGGCTAGGGCAAACCCTGCCCTTTTTTCCTGTCCGAAGCTGTAGGAGAATTCATGTATGCACTTGATAATTCATCCATGAACCAAACTTCCACGTTGAATGCGCCGCCCGCGGAGGGCACGCAAGCTCTCGTGCGCCAGGAAATCTGCAGCGTCGCCGTCGTCCGGCGCGTCGCCGCGATGCTGGATCTCGAGCCCGACGCGATTGCGGAAGGCGACGCCATGCCCAGGGGCTGGCAGTTCGTACTCATGGGTGCAGATACCAGGCGCTCGGCCCTGCGGGCGGACGGCTTCCCGGGTCTTGGCGTTGCCATGCCCGATCTCGGGCTGCCGCGCCTCTTGCTCGGAGGCCGCACCGTTTCGTACCTCAAGGACATTCCGATCGGATCTCGCGTGGCGCGCAGCAGTGCAATGGAGAGCCTCAAGCGCAAGACCACGGAGTCCGGCCCGATGGCCATCGCGGCCATCGTCCATGAGTTGCGCCTCGCCGGCGATGCAGCTCCCGCTTTGGTCGAAACGCAAACGTACTTGTTGCTGCCCGCACGCAACGCGCCGGCGATCGAGGACGTGTCCAGCCGGCAGGCGGAGGTCTCCGCCGAACGCACAAGGAACGTGGTGCCCGACGAAACGCTGCTGTTTCAGTACTCGGCCCTCGGCTTCAACTCCCACAAGATCCACATCGACCGGTCCCACGCCCGCCGGGTCGAAGGGTTTCCGGACCTCGTGGTGAATGGCGGCCTGGCGACGCTGCTGCTCACGGAATTCCTGCGGCAGGACCTGGGCCTGGTTCCTTCCGGAATCAAGGTCCGGCATCTCACACCCCTCTATTGCGGGCGTCCGATCACGCTTGCGGCGGACCGCTTGGGGGGGAACTGGCAACTGAAGGCATACGACCACAGGAACGTCCTGGCGGTCGACATGGAGGTACATACCCAATGAGCTTCGAACCCCTGAAGGGCGTGCGCGTCCTGGACCTGACGAGCGTCGTGGTCGGCCCGGTCTGCACATGGCGCCTCGGCCAGTACGGCGCGGAGATCGTCAAGGTGGAGAGCCCTGAAGGCGACTTGATGCGGGGGCTGGGCGGCGGCTCGCCGACGGGCCAGCATTCGGGCGCGTACCTGCACCTGAACCGGGGCAAGCGCAACATCTGCCTGGACCTCAAGAAGCCCGGTGCGCGCGAGGTGATGGAGCGGCTCGTGGCGTCGGCTGACGTGATCGTCGCCAACATGCGTCCCCAGGCGCTCGAGCGCCTCGGGCTGGACGCCGCATCGATTCGCGCGCGGCACCCGGAAAAGGTGTACTGCCTGATCACGGGCTACGGCACCGATGGTCCCTACGCGGGGCAGCCCACCTACGACAGCGTCGTGCAGGGCGCAACCGGCATGGCCGGCCTCACGCTCCAGCGGGATGGCACGCCAACCTACGTTCCGATGCTGATCTGCGACCACGTCGCAGGGGAGATCGCAGCCGGGGCCATCCTCGCCGCGATCGTCGAGCGCAAGGTGAACGGCAAGGGCTGCAGCATCGAAGTGCCCATGTTCGAGACGATGGCAGCGTTCGTGCTGCAGGAGCACCTGGCACAGGCGAGCTTCGATCCCCCCGTGGGGCCGCCCGGCGACCTGCGCCTCCTCAGCCCGTACAACAAGCCCGTGCAGACGGCGGACGGCTGGATCTCGTTCACGGTCAACACGGATCCGCAGGTGCGCGCCTTCCTCAAGGTCACGGGACGGCATGACCTGCTCGAGGATTCCCGCTTCAACAGCGTTGCCGCGCGTGCGCGGTACGTGAAGGAATGGTTTGAAGTACGCGGGGCCCCGCTCACGCACAAGACCACCGCCGAATGGTTCGAACTGCTGCGCGCGGCCGACATCGCCGTGCAACCGTGCCACACGCTGGACACGCTGCCGCACGATCGCCATCTCGAGGCCGTCGGCCTCATCAGCCGGGAGCAGCACCCCACCGAAGGCACGACGGCGGCGATCCGCTCGACCATCCGCTTCGACAGCGACTATCCCTCCCGCCGGTCGCCGTCCCAGCCTCGCGGCTGGGAAACCCAATCGGTCCTTCGCGAAGCGGGCTACGCACCCGGCGAAATCGAAGCGCTTATGACGGATGGGGCCGCGCTCGCAACGAAGGCAAGCGCCCAATGACGAACAAGCAAACGACCACACGCCGCCGCCTGCTCCAGACCGCTGCTGCGGGCCTTGCGGCGCTGCATCCCGGAGTGCGCGCGCAAGCCTATCCCACGCGGCCGATCCGCCTCGTGGTCCCATTTCCGCCCGGGGGCCCCACGGACATCCTCGCCCGAATCGTGGCGACGCGGCTATCCGAGAAGCTGGGACAAGGCATCGTCGTCGACAACAGGCCCGGCGCCAGCGGGATGATCGGCGCCGAGATGGTCGCCAAGGCCGCGCCGGAGGCAGTACACCGGCGCTCACCGATCTCGTGGGCGGCCAGGTCCAGCTGATGTTCGACTCCTTGCCTTCCAGCCAGCCCTTCATCAAGTCAGGTGCGCTGCGGCGCTTGCCGTCACCACCGCGCGGCGCTCGAGCGCCCTGCCCCAGGTTCCGACCGTCGCCGAAAGCGGCCTGCCGGGATTCGACTTCAGCACCTGGTACGGAATGTGGGGGCCCGCCGGCACGCCGGCGGCCATCGTCCAGCGTCTCGCGAAGGAGATCGCGGAGATCGTGCGCCTGCCGGAGGTTCGGCAGCAATTCCACACGCTGGGCGCCGAACCCGTGGGCAACACCCCGGAAGAGTTCAGCGCATTCACGCGTGCCGAGCTTGCCAAGTGGGCCCGGGTGGTGAAGCAATCCGGTGCGAAGGTCGACTGAACGCGGCTGCTAGCGCTTCCCCGCGCGCGCGGGGCGTTCCAGCAGCGCAGGCTTGTCGCTGACTTGCCGCCCCGCGGCAGCGCCCCCGAGGCGCTCGGACAAGGTTCGAGCAGCCACGCCCAGTGCCTGCGTCACCTCCGGAATCGACTTGCGTTGCGACTGGTCGATGCGCTCGGAATAGGGAACGGTCAGGGCCGCAATGGCATGCCGCTGCGTGTCGAGGATCGGGTAGGCCACCGCATACAGCCCCCTGACCTGCACGCTGGGGATCGACTCGAAGCCCGTCGCGCGGATCGTCTCGAGCATTGCGTCGATCTGGGGATCGGCCAAGTCGGGGCGGCGCTCGATGGCCTCCTCGATCCGCGACTTGCGGGTCTCATCGTCCTGGAACGCCAGGAGCACGCGGCCCGACGCGGAAATCAGGAGTTCGAGTTCGGAGCCGGCGCGCACGCTGAAGCCCATCCCGCTGGGGGTGTCCACCTTTGCGAGGACGACTTGCTTGCCCTGCGAGTAGACGGTCAGGTGGCAGGACTGGTCGAGTTCCCTCGCCAGCCTCTGCATGATCGGGAGGGCTTCCGTCAACAGCCGATGGGTCGGCGGGTTGATATGGGCCAGCTCGAAGAGCTTGGTCGTCACCGTGTAGGAGCTGTCGTCGACCTGCGCCACGTAGTTGCGCTCGACCAGGCAACTCAGCATGCGATAGATCTCGCCGACGCTGCGCCCGAGCCGCTGGGCGATTTCCTTCTGGGGCAGCGGCTGCTCGCTGCGGCACAGCATCTCGAGGATGTCGAGCCCCTTTTCCAGCGCGGGCGCGGAGTAGGCGCGCCGCTCCGTTTCCGCGACCTGGGTGCTCTCGGTGGGATCGTCTTTCATTCATCCCTATGATACCTATGAAACTCTTGCTTCATAGGCGAACTGCGCACTTGGCAACACATGAATCACAGGCCAGCGAAAAAGCCGGCCTGTGCGGTCGTCATTTGCCGGCGCCGATCTGCGCCATGAAATCCTTGTTGTCCCAGAACAGCCACTCGTGGGAGCTGGCCTTGCACTACGAACGCGGGCAACTGCTCGCCGCGGCGGCGCAACAGCTCGCGATCGTCTCCGCGCGCGCGCTCGATCGCGGCGCCGCACACGAATCGCTGGCTGCAGCACGCCACGCGCTGACCCTCGGCGAGGGGCAGCTCGCCCCCTGACCTGGAACTCGAACTGTGCGTGCAGGAAGGCGTGGCCTTGACCCGCCTGCACGTCGTTGCCGACCCTTCAGGTCCGCCCAAAAAGGCCTCGCAGCCACTGCAAGATCACTCGCAGCGCCAGACCGAGTCCATTCACTGGTCTGCTTCCCCTAACGCCCGCCGGCACGGACGCCGCGACTCCGGCCGCTGCCGAGGATTCCCCCGCTGCACTCGCTTGCGCTGTTGGCGCCCGTGTGGCGACCTCCAGCGGTGCCGGCGCGAGCTTGCGCTCCAGCTCCTTCGCGAATTCGCCGATCAGTGTTTCAGCCACGGCCTGGATCACGCTCTTGGCGCGGCCGAACTGCGCCACCGTACCAGTGAGTTCGGTCTCCGCAGACACGGTGGTCCGCGATCCGCTGGCCGTAGGCTGGACCTGGAGGCTGATCTTCGACTCGGCCCGGCCGCGGCCGCGCTGGTCCTGGCCTTGCGCGGTAGCCGAAGCCTTCAGCGCCGCGTCATCGAGCTCGGCATAGGCAAACTGGCCGGCGAACTCGAGTTGCATAGGTCCGAGCTTGACCAGCACCACGCCCTTGCAGGAGCGATCGTCCACCGGTTCGACCTTCGTCACGCCGGGGAAGCAGCCGGCGACCTCCGACACGTTCTTGAGTGCATTCCAGACCTGCTGCGGAGGCAGCGACAGGTCGAAGTGGCAGGTGACATGGACGGCCATGGGGTTCCTTTGCGGCGCAGCGCGCCAGTCATTCCGGAAAGGTGAGTTTTCGCTCCGCGATGATGCGTTTGAAGTTGCCGACGTCCCACTGGAGCTGTTCGGCCATCTCCGCGGACGCGCCCGCACCGGCTTCGTAGCCGGCGCCACGCAGGCCGGCTCGCAGCTTTTCGTCTTGCAGCGCCTTGCCCAGTGCAGCGGAGAGCTTCTGGATGACGGCATCGGGCGTGTCCTTCGGGGCCATCACGCCGTTCCAGCCGTTGTAGTAGAAGCCCCTGAGGCTCGGCACCTCGCCGATCGGCCGCAGCTCGGGAATCGCCGGCCAGCGCGTCTTGTTCGTCGTCGCCAGCCCGACCACCTTGCCCGCGTCCATCATCGGCTTCGCGCCCGCCATGAACATGGCATGCACCCGCCCGGACATCAGGTCCTGCATCGCCGCGGCCTCGCCGCGGTACGGCACGTGCGTCATGTCCACCTTGGCCGCGTCACAGAACATCTCCGCCACCAGGTGCTGGCTGGAGCCGTGGCCGATGCTCGCGTACGCCAGGTCCTTGCGACGGCGAGCCTGCTCAATGAACTGCTCCACCGTGCTCACTCCGAGAGCCGGGGACACCGCAAGCGTGAACGCGGCGACGCCGACCTTCCCGACGGGCCGCAGTTCCCCGAGGATGTCGAAGGCCTGCTTCGGCCGGGCCGCAAGGTTCGCCGTGTTGGCCGCAGTGGGAAAGGCCAGGGTGTAGCCGTCCGCGGGCGCGCGGGACGTGGACTGCAGGGCGATGTTGCCCGTGGCCCCGGTCTGGTTCTCCACCAGGACCGCGACCCCAAGCAGTTCGCGCAGGCGTTCGGCGACGAGCCGTGCACACACGTCCGCGCCGCCACCAGGCTGGGTCGTGCCGATCAGGCGAATCGGCTTGTTCGGATACTCTTGCGCCAGCGCCTCTCCAGCGAGGGGCGCAAGCGATAGGGCGGCCATGCCGCTGATGAAACGTCGTCGATTGGTCATGTTGTCTCCTGCTTTGGTTAAAAATGGGGCGGCTTCGGTTTCCGCGCGCTCATGCGACCTTGGCGGCGGGCGCCCACTCGCGCAGCACGCCGGCAGCGAGCAGTGCCTCTACGTCAGCGTCGCTCTTGCCAAGCACTGACTTGAGCACTTCCCGCGTGCCCTCTCCGAGCGCCGGCGGGTAGGAATGCGATTCAAGTCCGCTGGAGGCCACCTTGATCGGATTCCCCGCCACCTCGAGGTGCTCACCGTCCGGGCCGTCGAGACCGAGCACCATGCCGCGGTGCCGTACCTGCGGGTCAGACATCACTCGGTCCAGCGTGTTCACCACACTCACGGGCACGTCGTGGGCCACCAGCAGCTCGACCCACTCGTCCGCGTCCCGGGTTGCGAACGCGGCCTCGAGAGCGCTCCAGATCCGCTGCCGGTGCTGGTACCGCGATTTGCGGCCTTGCAACTCGGGATCGTCGCGCAGGTCGAGTCGCCCGATCGCATCGCACAAGGACTGCCACATACGGTCGGTATTGGCCGTGACCACGACCTCCAGGCCGTCTCTTGCAGTGAACGCCCGGTAGGAAGGAATGGACTCGTGCTCACGTCCCTGGGTGCCGGGCACCTTCCCGGAGGCGAGGTAGTACGCCGCCTGGTAGGACAGCATCGCCACCTGACAGTCCAGCATCGAGATGTCCAGATACTCGCCGTGGCCAGTCTGTTCACGGCGAAGCAGCGCAGCCAGGATGCCGATCACCGCGTACATCCCCGCGGAGATGTCGGCGAGCGGAATGCCTGCGCGCACCGGCTTGCCGTTTCGCTCGCCAGTGAGGCTCATGCCGCCGGACATCGCCTGGATCACCATGTCGTAGGCGGGCCGCGACGCATACGGCCCATCCTGACCGAACCCGCTGATGGAGCAGTAGATCAGCCGCGGGTTGATCGCCTTGAAGCGTTCGTAGGTGATGCCCGAGCGCGCCATCGCCCCAGGCTTCAGGTTCTCGATGAACACGTCGCTCACCGCCGCGAGTTCCTCCAGGAGCTTCACGCCTTCGGGCTTGCGGTAGTCGAGCGCGATGCTCCGCTTGTTCCGGTTGCAACTCAGGTAGTAGGCGCTGTCCTCGCCGATGAAATTGGGGGGCAGGACCCGCGTGTTGTCACCCGTTGGCGGCTCGATCTTCAGCACCTCCGCGCCAAGATCACCGAGGATCTGGGTGGCGTAAGGTCCTGAGAGGAACAGCGTCATGTCGATGATGCGCAGTCCCGGGATCAGGCCGACGCCCTTGAGTTGTTCGGTGGGCATGGACATGCTTTTCCTCTCAGCGGGTGAAGACGTTGATCGCGCAGGCACCGTGGTCCAGACCGGAAATGCCGCCTCCCGTGCAATGCGCCAGACCCACTTTCGCGCCTTCGACCTGCCGCCCGGTCGCTTCCCCGCGCAGTTGCCAGACGATTTCCGTGATCTGCGCGATCCCGGTCGCGCCGACGGGGTGGCCTTTCGAGAGCAGTCCGCCGCTCGGGTTGACGGGGATCCGCCCACCCAGCGACGTGGCGCCGCTTTGCAGCAGTTGCACCGCTTCCCCCGGACGGCAGAAGCCAAAGGCTTCGTAGTACAGCAGCTCGGCGATCGTGAAGGCGTCGTGCACCTCGGCCACCGAGATGTCGTCGGGGCCCACACCGGCTTCCTCATATGCATGCGCGGCGCCGCGGATGGTGATCTCGGGAGTGGTCATGTCGCGGAAGCCCGACGTGTACTTGCCCGAGGTGAGGTGCGAGGTCGCCACCCACACGGGCTTGCGTCCGGAGGCCGCCACGCGGTCCGCGGCGCACAGCACGACAGCCGAAGCCCCGTCGCCGGTGGGGCAGCAGTGCATGAGCGTGAACGGCTCGGCGACGGGGCGTGAGGCCAGCACCTGCTCGAGCGACACTTCCTTGCGCAGTTGCGCCCACGGGTTCAGCGCGCCATGCTTGTGTGCCTTGACGGCGACGCGGGCCAGGTCGACTACCGACACGCCGTGTTCGTGCATATAGCGGCGGGCGCGCATGGAGTACAGCGCCGGCATGCTCATGCCGACCGCAACTTCATGGTCTTCAGGCTGGCCGGGCAGCACGCCGCCGCCAAGCGAGGTGAGCTTGTCGATGCCCATCACCAACACCACGTCGTGGACGCCATTGGCGATCGCGAGCCAGGCTTCGCGGAAGGCGGTGGCGCCGCTCGAGCATGCGTTCTCGCAGTTGACGACGGGGATGCCCAGCATGCCCAGGGGGCGCAGAACGCGCTGCCCAACGAGGCGGCCACCGTAGGCGGATCCGCAATAGACGGCCTCGATCTGCTTGCGGTCGAAGCCGCTGTCCGCGATCGCCTGCTTGACCACCGGCCAGCCGAGGTCCTGCAGCGTGACGTCCGGACGCTTTCCGAACTGGCTCATGGCAACGCCGGTGACGGCGACGCGGCGACGGTTGTACTGGTTCATGTTCATTCCGCAGCTTGAAAGCAGTGGGCCCGCACGGGCTGCCCGTTGGCGTCCGTGCAGATCACGTCGGTGCCCACCCGAACCTTGGAATCGAGCTCCGGCCGCCAGCCGTCCGGCCCCTTCACCACCCCGGCCACGCGCACGTCGTGTTCCTTGAAGTCCACGAACGCAAGCACGTAGGGGGTTTTCCATCCGGGACGGCCCGCATGCACCACCGAGTACGTGTACAGGACGCCGGTGGTCGGCAGCTGCACTGGCGCGATGTCCTCGCCCCAGCACTCGGGGCAGATCTTCGGCGGCGGAAAGACTGTCTTGGCGCAGTGGCGGCAAACGCCGGCGAGCAGGCGCGGGGAGCCGTCCTCGGTAAAGGCCACGGTGCCCGGAATGGCCCAGGGCTCGCCGTCGCTGGCGTGAGTCGCGTTCGTCATGGTGAGGTCTCAGGTAGTGGTGTGATGAATGACTGCGTCCGCGCCGTCGTGGCCGACGGCAAGGACGATCTTTCCGGCGTGCTCGCCGCTTTCCATGCGCTGGTGCGCGCCCGCAGCCTCGGCCAGGGGGAATTCGGAGTCGATCAGGAGGCGGATCGCGCCGAGGTCCAGCCATGCGGCCTCGGCCATGTCCGCGGCCAGCCGGGCCTTGTGCGCGCGCGGCAGCGGGCGCAGCCGCGACGATGTGGTCCAGACCTGGCGCGCCATGAAGGCAGTGCCGTCGACCGGCCCCGGCGCGCCCGCGGAAGACAGGTAGACGATGCGGCCCCGTTCAGCCGCAAGCTTCAGGTTCAGGTTGAAGTAGCGTAGCCCCGACAGGTCCAGGATCACGTTGATGCCGTCCGCGGCGGCTGCCTGCAGCGAGGCAGCGAAGTCACTGGATCTGTAGTTGAACGTCCTGCTCGCGCCGAACTCCCGGCTGATCGCGCACTTCGCGTCGGTGCCGCAGGTCGTCCAGGCCCGTGCACCGAGCTTCGCCGCTAGCTGCGTGGCAACGATGCCCACCCCGCTGGTGCCGCCGTGGATCAACACGGTCTCACCAGGTCGCAGCCGCGCGAGGTCGACCAGGTTGTACCAGGACGTGAACAGCGCTTCCGGCAAAGCGGCACCCGCACGCGCGTTGGCGCGCGGCCAGGCAAACGCCAGGGCCGCATCCACGATGCAGGCTTGCGCGTACCCACCGCCGTCCGCCAGCGCGCAGACGAAGTCGCCGGGTGCGAAGCCGCTGACGCCTTCGCCGCACGCGATCACCTCACCGGCCACTTCGAGGCCGGGAATGTTGGCCGGCAAGCGCGGATTGGAATGACGCGCGGCGGCGCGCTGGTTGCAGTCGTGCCGGTTCACGCCGGCGAACTCCACGCGAACCAGGAGCTCGCCTGGCGCGGGCTGCGGCATCGGCCAGGTAGTGCCTTGCAGGACCTCGGGTCCGCCGGCCCGGGCTATGTGTATTGCGCTCATGGTGGAAAGCACTTCGGGCCTCATAGCGGTTGGCGTTGCAGAAAGCCGAGCGTGGCCTGCTGGAAAGCCTCCGGCTGGTCGAGGCAGGAGAAGTGGCCCGCATCCTGCAGTTCCAGGTACTGCGCGTTTGGCAAGCCATCGCCCAGCCGTCGCATCATCTCGGGCGTGGTGCTGGGGTCGCGATCCGCCGCGATCAGCAGCGCGGGATGCGCGATGCGCGGCAGCACGGAAACGAGGTCCTGCGCCACGATGGAGCGCAAGGCCGCACCGTAACCGTCGGGACCCGAAGCCAGCGCGTCGGCCACGTAGGCTGCGAAGCCGGGAGCCTTGCGCCCTTTGGCCATGCGACTCGCCACGTACTCCTCGGCGAAGGCCTGGTAGCCGATCTCCGCGATGCGGGAAAGAACCGCGTCGATCCGCTTCGCCCCGCCCGCATTCCCTCCGGCCGACGTGTTTGCCAGCACCAGCGCGCCGAGGCGCTGCGGCTGCGCCACCGCCATGTGCATCGCGGTCTGTCCGCCCATGGAGATGCCAACGACTTGGCAGCGCTCGATTTGCAGCTGGTCCAGCAGGTCGAGCGCATCCCGCGCGTTGCGCTCGATGGTGAAACCGCCGCAGCCCGCGCTCCGTCCGTGCTGGCGCGCGTCGAAGCGGACGACCCGCCGGCCGTTGGCGACCGCAGCAGCGGCCAGTCCGTCCCACATACGTGCGCTGCCGGCCATGCTGTGCAGGCAGATGATCGCCGGCCCCGCGCCCTCGTCGCTGTAGTGCAGCCCGCTGGGCAGATGCCGATTCATCGCTTGGCCGCAGCCGCCAGCCATTCGACCACGCGCATCGGCGTGATCGGCACCTGCTTCACCTGCACGCCGAACGGCCTGAGCGCGTCCTCGACGGCCGACGCGATGGCGGCAATCGCCGGCAGCGTTCCGCCCTCGCCGGCGCCCTTGACGCCGAGCGGATTGCGCGGCGACGGCGTCTCGGTGTGGTGGACCTCGATGTGCGGCAGGTCCGAGGCCAGCGGCAGCAGGTACTCGCCGAAGTTGGCGGACAGCAGTTGCCCGGCCTCGTCGTACACCAATTCCTCCAGCAACGCGTTACCGATGCCATGGACCACGCCGCCCACCACCTGGCCATGCACGACCATCGGGTTGATCTGGCGGCCGCAATCATCCACCACCACGTAACGCAGCAGCTTCACGTGGCCCGTCTCGACGTCCACCTCGGCTTCCACCACATGGCAGCCGTTGGAGTATGTCGACTGGTCCGGCATGAAGTAGCTGGTTTGCTCCAGTCCGGGCGTGTAGCCGGGCGGCAGGGAAATGCCCGGCATGCCCATGGCCGCGACCGCCAGCTGCGCGTAGGATCGAGTGCGTGAGGCGTCCTGCGCGTCGCAGGCGTGGCCATCGGCCAGCATGACCTGGCCGGGATCGATCTCCAGCAGTTTCGAGGCAAGGTCAATCATCTTGCGCCGCAGCTCCTGTGCGGCCAGGTACACGGCATTGCCGGCGTTGACGGCGCTGCGGGCGGCGAAGGTGCCCACCCCTTGGGAGATGCCCTGCGTATCGCCGGTGACCACGTGGATGTCGTACGGGCCGACGCCGAGGTAGTCCGCCGCGATCTGGGCGAACACCGTGTGATGCGATTGTCCCTGCGGCGTCGCGCCGGTGTACAGCGTGATCTTGCCGCTGGTTGCCACCCGCAGGGTGGCGCCCTCATACGGCCCGAGGCCCGTGGCTTCCACGAAGCTGGCGATGCCGATGCCGATGTAGCGGCCTTCGGCGCGTGCCGCGGCCTGCCGCTGCGGAAAGTCGGCGTAGCCGGCGAACTCGAGGGCGCGCTCCTGCGTCCCGGGATAGTCGCCGCTGTCGTACACGACGGGCGTGCCGTCACGTCCGATGATGCGGCAGTCGAACGGCAGCTGGCTGGGCTGGATGAAGTTGCGCCGCCGCACTTCCGCACGATCGAGGCCGACCTGCTGCGCCAGCAGGTCCATCATGCGTTCCATCGCGAACACTGCCTGGGGCCGGCCGGCTCCGCGCACGGGAGTGGTCGGCACCTTGTTCGTGAACAGCGACAGCAGCTTCAGGGAGAACGCCGGGATCACGTACGGCCCCTGCAGCGTGGTCATGGAGATCAAGGGCAGCACGAGCCCCCATGGCACGTACGCGCCGTTGTCGTGCGTCAGCTGCCCGCGCAGCCCGAGAATCTTGCCGTTGTCATCCGCCGCGAGCTCCAGGTCCCAGATCTGGTCGCGCTCCTGCTGCGTGGCCTGGAAGTTCTCGCGCCGATCCTCGATCCACTTGACTGGCCGCTTCAGCATCAAGGCCGCCTGCGTCAACGAGGCGTACTCCGGATAGAACGATCCCTTGGGGCCGAAGCCGCCACCGACGTCGCCGGGGACGACCACGCGCACCTGGTGATCGGCGCGGTCGAAGAGGTCGATGAACGCGCGCTTGAGGCGGTGCGCTCCCTGCGCCGAGACGTAGAAGGTGAAGGACTCACCGCCCGGATCGGGGACGATCACGCAACCGCGCGTTTCCATGAAGAAAGCGCCGCCGCGGTGCTGGTCGAAGCGCGCTTTCACCACGTGCGCAGCGCGGGCGAACGCCGCGTCGCAGTCACCGTCGACGAACAGCTTTTCGCCGACGACGTTGGAGGCATACGCCTGGTGCGCCTGCTTCTTTTCAGGCTGCAGCGCGTCCGCGAGGGACGCCACCACCGCCAGCGGTTCGTAATCGATGGCTATCATCTCCGCCGCGTCTTCGGCCAGGTGACGCTCCTGCGCGACGACGATCGCAATCGGGTCGCCGACATAGCAGACCTCATCCTTCACCAGCGGTCGCTGCGTGATCGGGTGGTGGATCGCCGGATTCGGCACCAGCAGCGGCAGCCGCTTGCGTTGCAGGTCGGGCGGAAAGTCCTTGTAGCTGATGACCAGCGCCACGCCGGGAGCCTGCGCAGCGCGAGTGGTATCGATGGACCGGATGCGCGCGTGCGCGTAGCTGCTGCGGACCACCACCGCGTGCAGCAGGTCGCGCGGCTGCATGTCGTCGATGAAGCGGCCCTGGCCCGTCAGCAGGGCAGGATCTTCCCGGCGCGGGGTGGAAGCGCCGAAGTAGGTGTGGACGGGTTCGCGTTTCATGCCTTCTCCCTCGTGGCGGCGGCGCGGCTCGCGCAGACGCTCTGGACCGCTTCGACCATGCCCTGGTAGCCCGTGCAGCGGCAGACATTGCCCGACAGCATGTCGCGGATCTCCTCCTCGGGCGGCAGGTAGTCCTGCGGCACGCCGTCCAGGTAGGTCTGCACCGTCATCAGGACGCCGGGGGTGCAGAAGCCGCACTGCAAGGCGTGGTGGTCGGAGAACGCTTGCTGCAGCGGCGAAAGTGCACCGGGCGCGCCGAGCGACTCCACGGTGGCAACCTCCTTGCCATCCAGCTGCACCGCCAGCATCAGGCACGATCGCACGGCCGCGCCTTCGACCCGGATGGTGCATGCTCCGCAGGCGCCGTGCTCGCACCCCACGTGCGTGCCGGTCAGTCCGCAGTGGTGGCGGAGGAAATCGGCCGCCGAGACCCGGGCCTGGACCGAGCGCTCGACGGGGCTGCCATTGATGCAAGTCTTGATCATGTGTGTCATTGCTTCACTCCTGCGCCGCAGCGCTCCGTGGCGGCTCGCAGCGCGCGGCGTACCAGCACGCGCGCCAGGTGGCGGCGGTAGTCGCCGGTCACGTACGCGTCGCTGGTCGCATCCTCGAGAAGGGGCGCCAGGTCTGCGGCCTGATCGAAAAGGGCTTCGGACAGAGGCTGCCCGACAAGCAATTGCTCGGCGGCTTCCAGCCTCACCGGCTTGTCGGTGTAGCCGCCGATCGCGATCGCAGCGCGCTGCACGCGCCCCGCCGCATCCAGTTGCAACAGCGCGGCCACGGACACGATTGCGAAGTCGCCATGACGGCGCGCGAACTCGACGAAACTCCAGCCGTGTCCGGCCGGCCACTGCGGCAGGTGCACCGCCGTCAGCAGCTCGTCGGCCTCCATCGTGGTGAACAGGTAGCCAAGCGGCCAGTCGCGCATCGGCAGCTCGCGGCGGCCATCGACGCGCTCGAGCGTGAGCGTGGCGTCCAGGGCAAGACACACAGTGGGAAGTTCGGCGGCGGGATCGGCGTGGCACAGCGAGCCGCCGATCGTTCCGCGGTTGCGCGTCTGGATGTGGCCCACGTGGGTCAGCGCCTCGGCCAGGATCGGCACGTTCCGGCGCAGCGTCGCATCGGCCAGCAGGTCGCGCTGCCGCGTCATCGCGCCGATGCGGAAGCCACCGGCCACGGCCTCGATGCCGGCCAGTTCGCGGATGCCGTTGAGGTCCACGAGGTGATCGGGTTGCGCGATGCGGAAGTTCATCATCGGCATCAGCGACTGGCCGCCCGCCAGTGCCTTGGCGTTGTCCTGGGTCGCCAGCAACCGCAGCGCCTGCTGGAGGGACGCCGGCGCGTGGTACTGGAAGTTGGGGGCCTTCATTGCAGTGGTCTTTCGATGTGCGTCGACATGGGGGCCGAATATAGGCAGCGAAGAACGTCGTGTCAGCCGAAGATCCCGCTCTGCGGAATAGGCAGCCGGTCCCACGGAATCCGCCCATTCCGATCAGCGGAACGCGGCCGCGCGTTTCGCGAAACGGCTCCGTACACTGCGCCCCGAAGCCAACCGCCACACACGAGGAGACACATGCAGGTTTTCAGCAAGCTGTTCATTTCGTCCACCGCAGCCGTCATGCTGTCCCTGGGCCCCACGCTGGCGCACGCGCAGGACTTTCCCGCCCGCACCGTGAAGGTCGTCGTGCCTACCGGCGCCGGCGGCCCGTCCGACCTGTGCATGCGAGTGATTGCGCCCGCGCTGCAGGCTCATCTGGGCCAGTCCGTCGTCGTCGAGAACGTGACGGGCGCCACCGGCAGCATCGGCCTGACGCGCGTGACGTCGACGCCCGCAGACGGCTACACGCTGGTCCTGCCCAGCGCGGCCAACACGGCGAGCTTCGCCGTGCGGCCGCAGCGCTCGATGGACCTCGAGAAGGAGCTGGTCCCGATCGGCAAGACCTGCCAGGCGGCGCAGACGCTGGTCGTCTCGCCCAAGCTCGGCATCAGGTCCGTCGAAGAACTGATCAAGTATGGTCGTGCCAACCCCGGCAAGCTCTCCTTCGCGAGCATCGGTCCCGGCTCCAGCCAGCACCTGATGGGCGAACTGTTCGCGGCCGCCACCGGCATCGACATGGTGCACGTCCCCTTCCGCGGCGAGGCGGCAGCAGTCCCCGAAATCACCGCCGGCCGGGTGTCGCTGGCCTTCATGGCGGGCGCCAAGCCCTTCATCGACGGCGAACTCGTGGTGCCGCTGGCGACGACCAACGCCGAAGTGTGGCCGCCCATGCCCAATCTTCCGCCCCTGCGCAAGACCGCGCCGGAACTGGCGAACGTCTCGTACAACGGATGGAACGGCCTCATGGCGCCGAAGGGCACGCCGCCTGCCGTCGTGCGAAAGCTGAGCGAGGCATTGCAGCAGGCGCTGAAGGACGAGAAGACGCGCGCCAGCATCATGCAGCAGGGCAACATGCCGGGTGCCGGCACGCCCGAGGAGCTCGCGAAGCAACTCGCCTACGACCGGCTCATGTTCAAGCGCGTCATCGACGAACGCAAGCTGACCTTCACCGAATGAGGCTGGTGGAGAATCGCGCAGCCAGGAACCTGCGCGCCGCCCCGGCGATCAGGACCGGACGACGGCCAGCAGGACGCCTGCGTACTCCGCGGCCATGGCGGGAGAAAGCTCCGGTGCCTTGGTCATGTAGCGCTTGATGGTCTCGAGCACCAGGCGCGGACGCTCGGCGAGCCCACGCACGAACTGCAGGCTCCCTGATTCGAAGTCGCCGGCCGGATAGGTCTTGCTCACCATGCCCAGCTGCACCGCACGCGTCGCGTCCACGGGCTCGGCCGAGTACACCAGATAGGACAGCGCCTTGAGCGGGACCTTGCCGAGCGCGGCGGAGATCGCGAGGGTCGGGGGAATGCCGTGCTCGATCTCGGGCAGCGAAAGCCGGCACTGCTCAGTCGCCAGAGTCACGTCGCAGCCGATCGCAAGGGCCGCTCCGAAGCCGATGGCGTCGCCTTGCAGGCGCGCGACCACGGGGATCGGCGCGGCGCTGATGGCTTGGTACACGCCGAGCACCGCGCCCATCATCTGGGACCACACCTCGTGCGGCTTCAGGCCCACGCGCGACTCACCTTTGCCGTCGCGTCCGCGGCAGAACTGCGGACCGCGGGCCTCCAGGACCACCACATGCACTCCGGTGTCCTCGCCGAGCTCGGTGATTTTCGCGGACAGGTCGCGCATCATCCCGCGCGTGAGTGCGTTGCCTTCGCCCTCCCGATTCAGGACGATGCGAGCCACTGCGCCTTCGCGCAGCACGACGAACGGATCTTCGGCCATACCCATGAACCTCATTGCGCGGAAACGACCGCGATGGCCGGAGTCTAGGCGGCGCCGCGGCGATCCCTGCCGTGGCGTCCCGCTCAGCGGAATGTGCGCGTGCATCCGGCGAGAGCGTGCGTCATCATTGCGCAAAGCCGCAAGGAACAAGGAGAACACCCCGATGGCCCATTCCACACTCCGGGTGCCGCCGGTGGAGCCCGGCACGCGCCCCGAGCTCGCGTCGCTGGAGTCGCGCATCCTGGCCGAGCGCGGCCGGATTTCGCTGCTGTACCAGGTCCTGCTGCACAGCGAGCCGATCGCCTCGGGGTGGGAGCGCATGCTCACGGCCGTGCGGCTACAGACCAGCCTGCCGGCAGCGTTGCGGGAGCTGATCATCCTGCGCGTGGCCGTGCTCAACGGAGCGGACTACGAATTCGAGGCGCATGTGCCTCACGCCGAACGCGCGGGACTGAAGGCTGAACAGATCGCGGCAGTCCGCGATGCAGTCCCGGGGCCCCTGTTCGATCCGCTGCAGCGCACCGTCCTCGATCTCACCGACGCGATGACGGAAAGTGTGAAGGTTCCCGACGAGGTGATGGATCGTGTGGCGGAGGCCTTCGGCCACCGCGAGACGATCGAGCTGGTCGCGACGGTCGCTGCATACAACATGGTCTCCCGCTTCCTCGTCGCACTGGGCATCGGGCACTGACGAAGCGACGGCGGGATCCCGTTCCGGCTAGCCCTTGACCCGCCGGATGACCAGCTCCTCAGGGAGCGCGATCGGCGCACCCAGCGTGCGCGACAACGTTGCCGCCACGTGCTGCAATGCGGCGACCATCTGTGCTTCGCTGCTCGTTTCCATGCGCGTGCGCGGCACGATGAATGCCAGCGCGCCGACCAGTCCTGCGTGCCCGAACACCGGCACCGAGTAGCCGACCGCCCATTCGGTGAACTGCCCTTCCGTCACCGCGTAGTTGCGTTGCCGGATAGCCTCGGCCTCACGGTGCCACGCCGACCACGAGGGCCCCGGCCGGCCCCGCGGTGACGGCGGGGCTTCGGCCAGCGCGCTGCGCTGCTCGTCCTCGCTCAAGTGCGCGAGCATCGCGCGAGCCGGCGCACCCCACACGAGCGAGCGCGGAACGTGATGTTGGAAGCGCCAGCGCAAGGCATGGGTCGGATCTGCCTGGCCGGCCAGTACCATCTTCAGTTCGCCCGGCACCAGCATCGCGAACACCGCCGTTTCGTTGCAGCGCGCCACCAGTTCGGCGAGCAGCGGCTTGGCCAGCGTCACGGCCGTGATCCGGTGCGAGGCCAGTGCACCGATTCGGTAGAACTCGAAGCCGACGCGGTAGCGGTGGTGGATGGTGCGCTCCACCCACTTCGCGCGTACCAGGTCGTCCAGCAGCCGGTGCACGCTGCTGCGGGTGATCCCCAGGACCTCGGCCATGTGCGTGATCGACACGTCCTCACCACTTTCGCACAGCACGCGCATGATCGCCGTCGCACGGGCGAGCACGCCCTCGGACGCAGGGATGTGTGCCGCGCTCATCACCATCTCGCGCGGGCCGGGTCGCCGCCCAGACGATAGGTCAACGCAGTGGCATGGGCGAGCAAGGCCTTCACGACCTTCTTCACGGGGACTCCGCTGAAGCGCAGCTCGGGTACCGTCAGCAACAACGAGCCGCTCACACGGTCGCCCGCGCCGAAAACGGGGGCTGCGATGCCGACAGCGCCCTGCGGCTGCTCGCCCCTGGTCACCGAATAGCCCTCGGCGCGGATCGCGGAAAGCTCCGCGATCATGCGGCGCCGAGCCGCTGCATTGCGCGAAGGCAGCTGGGTGGTGAGGACGACGTCCCGTGTGTCGTCGTCGAGGTATGCCAGTACCGCCTTGGAACCCGCACCCGCCACGAGCTGCCTCGGCTGCCCCAGTGGGAGTTCGTACTGCAGCGCCGCGCTGCCGTATACCTTCGCGATGGCCGTCACCGTGCGGCGGTCGTGCGAGAGGACGTTGTACGTTGCCGTTTCATCCGTTTCCTGCACGAGCGCCGCCAGCACCGGCTGCACGCGCGCCACGAGGGAATGGTTCTGCGCCATGAGCGCTTCCAGGTGCTGCACCGCCGGCCCCGGCTGGTAGCCGTGCTGGTCGGCCGCCACCTCCACCAGCCCGGCGCGACAGAGCGCCCGCAACTGCGCACTCGTGACCGCCGGGGACATGCCGGTGCGATCCGCAATTTCGCTCACCGACAGAGCTCGATCCGAAGCAGCGAGGGTGTTCAGCACGCCCACCGCCCGGGACAGCGAGCTCTCGACCGCCGCCGACGGAGGTTTCGTTGCGGGTGGCCTGGCGAGCGGCTTGGCGCCTTTTCTGGCCTTCCCGGCTGCCGATGCCCCCGCGCTCCGGCCCGCCGACGCCCGTTCGGGCCTGTATTTCGGTTCCATGGCGGCCACTGTAGGCGAGCACGAGACGCATGTCACTGAGCCGTTCCGCTAAACGGAACTGCACGGTCCAGCGACGCGTCGTTGCAGAGGCGCCGGAATTGTCCCGTCCAAAGGGGACTGAAGCGACTGTCGGCGACGTCTAGAGTGGACTTCCATGCCCGACCCAGACCGGATCGTTCCGAGCTTGACCAGCACCAGGGGCTATGCGGCTTCCCGACGGGGCCAATTGCACTTCGTCGAAGCTGGCAGCGGGCCGGTGCTGGTGATGGTGCCGCACGCCGGTCGTTCCGGCCGCATGTTTGCCAACGTGATTCCGCTGCTCGCACAGAACTTCCGGGTCATCGTTTTCGACGTCCCGGGCACGGGCCTGTCCGTCTCGCCGCCGCCCGGGGACATCTCCATCGCCGATCTGGCGGATTGCCTGATGGACGGCCTGGATGACCTGAACGTCGACCGCTTCAGCATCTTCGGCCTGCACGGCGGCAACAAGGTCGGGGCATCGATGGTTGCGCG
>JAQGMU010000512.1 GCA_028292195.1 Ramlibacter sp.
GCAGGAACGAGAGCAGCGCGCGAACGCGTGACAAGGCCATGAATGTCTCCTGATGGGCAAGCGGGTGCGCCCAACGCTGAGCTTGGGAGCTCCGTGGCCAGTTCGTCGTCAGGAAGCGGGCCGTCGCACTGTCGGCGTAGTCCGATGGGTCGCGCGCTTGCCCACGGCACCCGATTCGCAAAACGCGAAGGCGCCAAGGTGCCTGAAGGACAGCAGGGTGTTGGTCAGACGCGCGACCCGCTGGGGCGACGCCCGCACGGCGGGCCTGGCGCCTTCACTTCGGAGCGGCGCCCATCTTTCCTTGCAGCACCGCCACCAGGTGCTGCTTCGCTTCGGCCAGTTGCGCCTTGTCGGCGTCGTTGACCTTGCGAAATAACGCCGCGCACTCCGGGGATTTCGCGGCTTCGGCATCCTTGATGTACTGGTCGTAGGCAAGCAGGGCCTGCGCCTTGTTCTGCATCAACGTGATCCAGTCGTACGCGAGGTCGCTCAACGGATGGGGATCGGAGGACTTTTCCTGCATGGCTGTGCCTTCCTGGAGTGAGAGGTTGACTGCGCAGGATACGGTATGCCGCGCCTCGGTGGGGCTCAGCCAGGGCTGTTCTCGCGCTTCAATACCCCCGTGCCAGGCCGGTATTCTTCCTTGGGTCGTTGGCGCCGTAGTACCGGTTGCGGCCTACGGGCTGGCCCTTCAGCGAGGGCGCGCCCACGAGAATGGCGGCGACGTGGTTGGCCGGCTGCGGGTTGCCGAACTTGTGGCCCATGCCTTCGAGAATCTTGCGCGTGTCGGGACTCAGCGCGAAGCGCTCGACGTTGGTCGTTTCGGGCAGCCATTGCTGGTGGAAGCGCGGAGCGTCCACGGCTTCCTGGAGATCCATGTCGTAGTCGACGACGTTCAGGATGGTGTGCAGCACCGCGGTGATGATGCGGCTGCCGCCCGGCGTGCCCACGACCATCACCGTCTTGCCGCCCTGGGTCACGATGGTGGGCGACATGGAACTCAGCGGCGTCTTGCCGGGCGCGATGGAGTTCGCCTGCCCCTGCACGAGCCCGTACAGGTTGGGCACGCCGACCTTCACCGTGAAGTCGTCCATCTCGTCGTTGAGCATGACTCCCGTGCCAGCCGCCGTCACCTTCGCCCCGAACCAGTCATTCAGCGTGTAGGTCACCGAGACCGCATTGCCGTCCTTGTCCACGATGGAATAGTGCGTGGTGTTGCTGCCCTCGTGCGGAGCGACGCCGGGCTTGATCTCCGCGGAGATGCCTGCCTTGGCCGGGTCGATGACCTGGCGCAGGGAAGCCGCGTAGCTCTTGGCCAGCAGGCGGTCGAGCGGGTTCTTCACGAAGTCCGGGTCGCCCAGGTAGCTGTTGCGGTCCACGTAGGCATGCCGCATGGCCTCGATCTGGTAGTGCACCGATTGCGCCGAGCGAAAGCCCAGGTCGCGCAATGGGTAGCCCTCCAGCACGTTGAGGATCTCGCAGATCACCACGCCGCCCGAGCTCGGAGGCGGAGCCGAGATGATGTGGTAGCCGCGATAGTCGCATTCGACCGGTGCCAGTTCGCGCACCTTGTACTGGTCGAGGTCGGCCTGCGAAACGATGCCGCCGCCGGCCCGGCTGGAAGCAACGATGGCCGCTGCCACCGGGCCCTGGTAGAACCCGGCCGCTCCCTGCCGCGCGATCCGGCGCAGGGTGCCGGCGAGGTCCTTCTGCACGAAGCGGTCGCCCACCCCGTAGGGCTCGCCCTTTTTCAGGAAGATGGCCGCCGACGGCGGATCCTTGCGGAAGTCGTCCGTGGCGGTGCGGAAGATGTCGACATCGCCCTGCGCCAGCACGAAGCCGCGGTCGGCCAGCGCGATGGCCGGGGCGATGACCGTGCCGCGCTTCATCGTTCCGTACTTGGCCAGCGCGTACTCCATGCCGGCCACGGAGCCGGGCACGGCCACGGCCAGGTAGCCGGTCGTGGACGCGCCCTTGACGACGTTGCCGTCCTTGTCCAGGTACATGTCGGGCTTGGCTGCCAGCGGCGCCTTCTCGCGGAAGTCGAGGAAGGTCTTGCGTCCGTCGGCCAGCTGGATGGTCATGAAGCCGCCGCCGCCGAGGTTGCCGGCGGCCGGGTACACGACAGCGAGCGCGTACCCCACCGCGACCGCGGCATCCACGGCATTGCCGCCCTTCTTCAGCACGTTGACCCCGACTTCGCTCGCCAGGTGCTGGGCCGTGACCACCATGCCGTGCTCGGCCGCGACGGGGACCTGCGAAGCGGCATAGCTCGAGATGCAGAGCACCGCGGCAGCAATGCCCGCGACCGGCTTCTTCAGGAACTGGGTGCAATCCGATACTCGCATACGAGATCCTTTGTCGTGGGGGCCAAGGTGCGGACCATCATAGCGATGGCGGACGGGTCCGGAACATCCGGACTCGCCCGGCCCCGCGCGGCGCGGCGGGTAGAGTCGCCGGATGAAGATCGCGACCTTCAACGTCAACGGGGTGAACGGCCGTTTGCCGCGCCTGCTCGAATGGCTGGAGGAAACCCGGCCCGCCGTGGCGTGCCTGCAGGAGATCAAGACGAGCGATCCCCGCTTCCCGATCGACGCGCTGCGTGCTGCGGGCTACGACGCGGTCTGGCATGGGCAGCCCAGGCATCACGGTGTCGCGATCCTCGCGCGTGGCGTCCAGCCGCGGGAGCTTGGTCGCGGGTTGCCTTCGGATGACGAGGATGGGCAGGCGCGCTACCTCGAGGCCCGTGTCGCAAGCCTGCGGGTCGCCTCGGTGTATCTGCCCAATGGCAACCCGCAGCCCGGGCCCAAGTTCGACTACAAGCTGGCCTGGTTCGAGCGCTTCAACCGGCACGCGCAACATCTGCTGGCGGACGGTGAGCCGACGATCCTCGCGGGCGACTTCAACGTGGTGCCGACCAATTTCGACATCTACAACGCCGGGGCCTGGCAATGGGATGCGGTCATGCAGCCGCAGACGCGCCGCGCCTACGAGGCATTGCTGGCCCAGGGATGGACGGATGCAACCCGGCACCTCCACCCGGACCGGCGCATCTACACGTTCTGGGTGAACTCCGATGCGTTCCGCCGCAATGCCGGCTTCCGCATGGACTTTCTGCTCTTGAGTCCGGGTCTGCGGAATCGCCTGGTGGCCACCGGAGTCGACACGGACCACCGGGGACGCGAGAAGCCCAGCGATCACGCCCCCGTGTGGGTGGAGCTCGGGCAGGCCGAAGCCTGACGCCTGCAGGCCGCCCAGGCGCCGCTCAAAAGGCCGCTTCCAGCTCGTCGACCAGCCGCCCGACATACGCAACGGCATCGCGCACCGGCTGCGGTGAAGACAGGTCGATCCCCACCTTGCGCATCAGGTCCAGCGGTGGCAGCGTCCCGCCGGCGCGCAGCACGTCCAGCCATCCCGCAAACACCGAAGGGCCCTCGCTGTTCGCCTTCTCGGCCAGCGCGGTGGCGGCCACCAGTCCGACCGAGTACGTGTAGGGGTAGAGGCCGAAGTAGTAGTGCGGCTGCCGCATCCAGGTCATGGCCGCGCCTTCGTCGATGTCGACCGCGTCGCCCCAGAACCCCGTCAGGATGGCGCGCTTGCGCTCGTTCAGGAGTGCAGCGGTCACCGGCTTGCCGCCTTCGGCCAGCCGGTACGCCTGGCGCTGCAACTCGGCCTCCAGCAGGTGCGTGACGAAGTTGTGGTGGTAAGTGCCCAGCACCTGCATCAGCACCCAGCGGCGCATGCGCTGGTCACCGCCGCGGGCCAGGATATGCCGTGACAGCAGCACCTCGTTCATGATCGACGGCGCCTCCACGAACGGCATCGCCGGACGCGTGTTGACGTACTTCTGCGAGCGCCCGGCCAGGGCGAAATGCCCCGCGTGGCCCAGCTCATGGGCGAGGACGAACGCATCGCGCATCGAGTTCGTCCACGTCATGAGGATGAACGGGTGCACGCCGTAAGGGGAAGCGCAAAAGGCGCCGGAGGCCTTCCCCACGTTGTCGACGCGATCGACCCAGCGGCGCTGGAAGGCGGTGCGCATGAGGTCCACGTACTCCGCGCCCATCGGTTCGAGCGCACCCAGGATCAAGGTGCTCGCTTCGTCGAAGCCCAGCGCCGGGGCGTAGTCCGGATCGAGCGGCGCCTTGATGTCGCAATACAACAGCCTGTCCAGGCCCAGCACGCGTTGCCGCAGGCGGGCGTAGCGGCGCATGTGCGGCGCCAGCTCGGCCTGGATGGTGTCGAGCACGTTCGTGTACAGCTCGAAGGGCACCTTGTGCTGCTGCAACAGGAAGTGTTCCGCGCTCTGGTAGCCACGGGTCCTGGCCAGCACGACGTTTTTGGAGACCTCGGTCGCGAAGGTGGCGCCGAAGGTGTTCTGGTAGGGCACGAGCCCGGCGCAGAACGAGGACCAGGCAGCGCGGCGCACGTGGGCGTCCGGGGATGCTTCGTAGGTCCATTCATAGAGGTTGAACGAGTTCGGGTACGAGGTGCCCGCAGCGTCCGTGAACGGCTCGAACCGCATGTCGCTCGTCTTCGAGCGGGTGTACGTCATGTACGGTGCGTCGAGCACCTCGCCCAGGCCCGCCAGGACTCTCTCGGTCTCGGCGGACAGCATGTGCGGCTTCAAGGCGGCCAGGTCGTCCAGGTCCGGCTTGTGGACGGCCAGCATGGGCTGGGCGCGCAGATAGCCTTCCACGGTGCCGTCGGGGAGCGCCAGAATCTCCGTATCGACGAACTTCACCGCCGCCTCGACACGCGCGGCAAGACTGGCCGCGTTCGCCAGGTCGGATTGCCTCCCGGCATCCCCCCCATCCTCCGAATTCCGCAGGCCGGCGTAGATGCCGGCGCGCTGCAGCCGGGCCTGCAGGGCGTCGCGCGCGTCCAGGCAGGCGAGCAGGATCGCCGCCGCCTCGCCGAGGTGGCCCCGATGCCGCGCCACCGTGTCGACCGCCTTCTCGATGCCCGTGAGCTCGGCGAGCCAGTCGTCCCGCGTGGGAAACAGGTCGTCGAGATCCCAGGTGGCGTCGACGGCGACTTCGGAGCGTGTCAGCGGCTTGTTCATGGGCCGAGTATCACTTTGCCGTGTCGCAAAGTCGAGACGGGGTTCGCCCGGAAGTCCGCCACCGG
This sequence comes from Ramlibacter sp., assembly GCA_028292195.1. GTDB lineage: Bacteria > Pseudomonadota > Gammaproteobacteria > Burkholderiales > Burkholderiaceae_C > Ramlibacter. Next base: position 5,131 of record JAQGMU010000512.1, read on the forward strand.
CCGGGATGCCGGGCGAGCGGATATCCTCGTGCCATCCGCCATTGGCTTCACCCTGATGCACTGCGAAAACATCGCCTCCAACATCGACTTTCGGCACCTGTCGTCCATCCGGGACATCGTGGTGGACCTGCGCTATGCAGGGGTGGACAACTTCGTCGGGCGCGACCTGTACGGCACGCTGGACTGCGCATGGCTGCATCACCTGGCCGCCGCGGGCCTGGAGCGCGCGGTGACGCTGCTGGCGCGCGAAGCGCCAGGCCATCGCCTGCTGGTGCTGGACGCGTTGCGGC
>JAQGMU010000154.1 GCA_028292195.1 Ramlibacter sp.
CTCGATGTCGGCATCGATGACCGGCGGCGGCAGGTCGTCGGCCAGCGTGTCGATGCGCGCCACCCGCGCGACGTAGGGCACCGAAAGCCGGTAGTCGCCCGGCAGCGAATCGAAGGTGCGCATCAGCGCCTCGGTCGACACGTCCTCCAGCACCAGCTGCACGTTGTCGGTGGCGCTCGCCGTCGGCTCGTCGGCGTACACCGGTGTCGGCGGCAGGCTGGGCTCGTACAGCAGCGGCCCCGACAGCATGGCGCGGCGTTCCAGCGCCTGCATCGCCCGCCCGATGATCATGTGCTGATGCTCCGCGTTGTCGGCCCAGGGCGTCAGCAGGTAGTGCAGGTCCAGCGGCAGGTGGCCGCGGCCGTCGACGTGGCCGACGGCGGACCAGGCGGCGCGCATGGTCTTGTTGAAGTCGACGCGGTACAGCAGGATCGACAGGCCGTAGTCGCCCAGGATCGGCTTGATCAGCCCGCCGGAGAGATCCTCGGTGCGCACCAGCGCCGCCTTGGTCGTCTTGCCCGGGACCGGCGGCCGCTCCAGGAAGGCCTGCGCCAGCAGGCGCTCCAGGCTCTTGCCGACGGCGGCGATCGCGGTGAAGCCGGCCACGTCGTCGTCCTAATGGAGTACGCCGCGCGGCGCGCCGGCGGTGGGTGGCGGCAACAGCGAGCGCGGGTCGTCTTCCAGCGCCTGCAGGCGCTGGGCGAGTCCCGGACCGGGAGCGGTGGCGCGGCGAAAGCGCGTGCGGCCGTCGGCCGCGTGGGCCGACTCCACCACGCCGCAGGCTTCCATCCAGGCCAGCGCCGCTTCCACCAGCACGGGTGGCGTGCCGTCGGCCAGCCACCAGCGCACGATGCCCTCGCAGGTGTCGCACACGTTCGGGTTCAGCCGCAGGTGGCGCGCGAGGCGCTGCACGGTGGAATGGACGTCAGGCTCCATGGAACCGCGCTTACTGCAACTTCCTTGCCATGCGCGCGAGAGCCTCGTCTCCAGAGGGAAGCGCGTTCCCGCGACCGTTCAGCCGCGACAAATTAGTCCTTCCCCGCCTGGGGTAGATCGCCACGCAAACCCGCGCCGCCATTGGCGTTGCGCGGTGGGACAAAAACAGCCAGCCGGTGGCTGCGCGCCGTCAGGCCCCTTCGCGGAAGTCGCTCGACTCGATGCTGTACTTGCGCATCAGCTCGAAGAAGGCGCGCCGGTTCTTCTTCGCCGCGCGGGCAGCGCGCGTGACGTTGCCGCCGCTGCAGGCCAGCAGCTGCTCGATGAAGGAGCGCTCGAAGTTCTCGACCACGCGTGCCTTGGCGGTGCGGAAGGACTCGGGCTCGGTCGGCGCGACCGTGATTTCCGGAATGCCGTCGAGGTCTATGTCGGCGGGGCCCAGCGCGCCGCTGGTGCACATGAGCACGCCGCGCTCGACCACGTTCTTCAGCTCGCGCACGTTGCCGGGCCAGTCGTGCGCCAGCAGTTTCTGCAGCGCCGCCGCCGTCAGCGCCGGCGCCGGCTTCTGCCACTGCGCCGCCGCGCCGCGCAGGAAGTGCAGGGCCAGCTGCACGATGTCGGTCCGCCGCTCGCGCAGCGACGGCAGGTGCAGCGTCAGCACGTTCAGGCGGTACAACAGGTCCTGGCGGAAGTTGGCGCCGGCGCGCAGCAGTTCCAGCCGGCGGCTGCTGGCGGCGATGATGCGCACGTCGGCATGTTCGAGCGCGCTGGAGCCCACGGCGCGGTACTCCTTGTCCTGCAGGAAGCGCAGCAGCTTGCCCTGCGCCTCGTGCGGCAGCGAGTCGATCTCGTCGAGGAAGAGGGTGCCGCCTTCGGCCTCCCGCACCAGCCCCGAGCGGCTCGCGTGCGCATGCGTGTAGGCACCCTTGACGTGGCCGAACAGCTCCGACTCCAGCAGCTCGGTGGGAATGGCGGCGCAGTTCACCGCGACCCAGGGGCCGCCGGCGCGCGCCGACAGGTAGTGGATGGCCTGCGCGCACAGCTCCTTGCCGGTGCCGGTGTCGCCCAGGATCATCACGCTGGCGTCGTACTTGGCGAACACCGGCAGCCGCGCCACCTGCTGCAGGAACACCGGGCTCTCGCCGACCAGCGCGCGCAGGGCGGCGTGGGCAGGCGGGGCCGGTTCGGCGGCGACCGCCGCGGGCGGCTGGTGCGTGGCGCAGGCCAGGCCAAGCAGCCTGCGTGCGCGCACGGCCAGCTCCGCCGGCGCGGAGGGCACGAGCAGGAAGTCGCGGGCGCCGCCGTCGAGGAGCGCCTGCAGTTGCATGGCGCCCAGCGCGACGCCCGCGACCAGCACCGGGCAGCCGGGCGGCCGCTCGCGCCGCGCCGCGAGCTGCAGCAGCGCCGCCGCGACGTCTTCATCGCCGGCGAGCTGCACCAGCAGTTCGGCAGCGGGCGGATCGGTGTCGTAGCCGGCGCAGGCCGCCTCCACGCCTTCGAGGCGCAGCGAACAGGCAATCGATTCGGCGAGCGCGGCCTGGGCCGCCGCTGCGCACACCACCACCCGGGACAGCGGTCCCGGGACGGGAACAGCAGGTTTCGTTCTTGGCATGAACGGCTCCGCCTTCTGCTGCTGCCTGGCACCCGACGCGGCCCTGGCGGCCGCGCGCGCCGGGGGAAGTCACCGCGGATCCTGCCTCCGTCTGCAGGGTCCGCACCCCCGGCATGGATGGGGAAGCAACGGACGGATGATCATCCAAAGATGCGGGCAAGGCACCGTCCAAATTGAGGTTGGACGCCCGGATTGGTTACCGACTGCAAGCGCGTGGGTGGAAGCGGGCGACTTGCCTGCCGAACGTGCTCGTCCGCTGCGAGTGGAGGCGTAGCGGGCCAGGAAGGCATGCAGCCCGACGATGCTTGACCGCGGAGGTGCTCAGTGCCCGCGGTTCGATGCGTTCTGCCGAGGGCACGCGTGCAGTGGTGCGAGGTACTCGGCTGTTCTGGGGACCACGAGAAGGTCATTCACGCGGGACCTGTACTCGCGCCGGTATTCCTGCGCGAGATGATGACGCTCGAAATGGCCGCGGTCGCAAGCCCAGGTCTCGTAGAGCACCAGGATGTCCGGCTCTTCTTGAGAAGAGTGCAGCCAGGTGTTCACGAAGTCCGGTTCCTGGGCCATGCGCTCCAGCACCGGGATCAGCATCGCGATCACCTCGTCCCGGCATGACGGCTTGCACGTCAGGTGCACGATCAACGAAAAGCCACTGCTCATGGGTTTGCCCGAAGAGCGGATGCGGGTTTCGCCAGGAATTCTCGAATGACGGCCGCCAGTTCGGCAGCACGGTCTTCGAGGGTCACGGCCAGCGTGTCCGGGGACTCCAGCGTGACGAGTTCGGACCCCGCGATGACCTCGAGCAACGAGATTCCCTGGCGTCCCACTTCGCGGTCCTCCTTGGGCGTCGTCAGTTCGAGGATCAGGGTCGGGACGCGAATCCTTCTGAGATCCGCCTCCATGTCGTAGGCATAGGCGGCACGATAGAAGAACGGCCGCCACAGGAATGCCTGCAGGCTGTCGACGGCGCGGTCGACAACGCGAGAGCGGTGGGCCATGGCCGGACTGTCGACGATGGCGTCCTGCCACCAGATGTCCGTCAGCTCGCGGAACTCTCGTGACCACATGACTGGCGAATCTGCCAGGGCTTCGGCGGCACTGACAACCGCGGCGATGGATGGAGTGGCTGCGAACACCGCGTCCCGCTTTTGCTTGGACACGATGATGCTGTGTGACTGTCCGGCGTAGACGAACCGCTCGACCCTGTCGCCGTGCCGCGCAACCATCGATGCCCCGACCTTGTTGCCGCCGTGCAGGCCGAAGATGCTGAAGCGGTCGACGTTCAGGTCATCCAGGCCGTCCATCAGGCAATCCGCCAGATCGGCGATGGAGATGTCCCCGG
>JAQGMU010000155.1 GCA_028292195.1 Ramlibacter sp.
TCCAGGACCCCTATGCCAGCCTGAACCCGCGCTGGAAGGTGGAGGACATCGTCGGCGAGCCGCTGAAGGAACACGAGCTGGTCACCGACCCCGCGCAGCTGAAGGAGCGCGTGGGCGAGCTGCTGCGCTCGGTGGGCCTGAGCCCGCTGGACATGGTGAAGTACCCGCACCAGTTCTCCGGCGGCCAGCGCCAGCGCATCTCGATCGCGCGCGCGCTGGCGACGCAGCCGGAATTCCTGGTCTGCGACGAGCCGACCTCGGCGCTCGACGTCAGCGTGCAGGCGCAGGTGCTCAACATCATGAAGGACCTGCAGCGGCAGCAGGGGCTGACCTACCTGTTCATCTCGCACAACCTGGCGGTGGTGCGGCACGTGAGCGACCAGGTCGGCGTGATGTACCTGGGCCGCCTGGTGGAGCTGGCGGGCAAGCACCAGCTGTTCGGCCAGCCGCGCCATCCGTACACGCGCATGCTGCTGGACGCCATTCCGAAGATGCACGACACCGGCCGCGACCGCACGCCGGTGCAGGGCGAGGTGCCGAATCCGCTGAACCCGCCGACCGGCTGCGCGTTCAATCCGCGCTGCCCGCATGCCAACGAGAGGTGCCGGGTGGAGCGGCCGGCGCTGCTGGAGATCCAGGGGATCCGCGTGGCTTGCCATGCGGTGGAGGAAGGGCGGATCTGATCGGCTTGGCCATGTTGGCATGCCGCCCTGTAGGGTGGGTTCGGCGCAGCCGACCCCACCATTCCCCGCCTCCGCTTGCGCATACCCGGTCCCCCGACCAACAATGCGCCATGCCGCGCCCCACCCGCAACATCGCCGCCCTGGCCTTGTTGCCCGTCATCCTGGCCGGCTGCGGCCGCGCGCCCGACCCCGCCTGGAGCGGTTACGCCGAAGGCGACTACGTCTACATCGCCGCGCCGGTGGCCGGCACCCTGGACACGTTGGACGTCGTGGCGGGGCAGCCGGTGGCGCGCGGCCGCCGCCTGTTCGCGCTGTCGTCGCAGCCGGAGCAGGCCGCGCGCGCCGAGGCGCAGGCCCGGTTGGCCGCGGCCCAGGCCCAGGCGGCCGACACCGACAAGGGGCGGCGCCCGCCCGAGGTGGACATGCAGCAGGCCGAACTGGCGCAGGCACGGGCCCAGGCCACCCTGGCGCAGCGCGAGCTGGCGCGCCGCGTCCCGCTGGTGGCCAGCGGCGCGATCTCGCGCTCGGAGGTCGACACCGCCCGGGCGACGCTGCAGCAGGCGCAGGCGCGGGTGGCGGAACTGGAAGCGGCATTGCAGCTCGCACGGCTGCCGGCCCGCAGCGATGAGCGCGCGGCCGCCTCCGCCCAGGCCGAGGTGGCGCGGCAGGCGCTGCGGCAAAGCGAATGGCGCGAGCAGCAGAAGCAGCAGGCCGCGCCAGCCGACGGCGTGGTGAGCGACACCTTCTTCCGGCCCGGCGAGTTCGTGCCGGCCGGCCAGCCGGTGCTGGCGCTGCTGCCCACCGGCCAGGTCAAGGCGCGCTTCTACGTCGGCGAGGCCGAACTGGCGCGGCTCGCGCTGGGCCAGGCCGTCAGCCTGTCCTGCGACGGCTGCGGCGCCGCGATCGACGCGCGCGTGAGCTTCATCTCGACGCAGCCGGAGTACACGCCGCCGGTCATCTATTCCAACGTCCAGCGCCAGAAGCTCGTGTTCCTGGTCGAGGCCAGGCCGCAGGCAGCCGGCGCCGCCCGGCTGCGCCCCGGCCAGCCGCTGGACGTGCGGCCGGTGGCCGCGCGCGGTTCATGAGCGCGGCCCTGGCGATCGACGTGCGCGGCCTCACCAAGCGCTATGGCGGCCGCGCGGTGGTGAACGACCTGGCGCTGCAGGTCGCCACCGGGCGCATCTGCGGCTTCCTCGGCCCCAACGGCAGCGGCAAGACCACCACCATCCGCATGCTGTGCGGCCTGCTCAAGCCCGACGCCGGCGAGGGCACCTGCCTCGGCCTCGACGTGCTGCGCGAGTCGCGCGCGATCAAGCGCCAGTCCGGCTACATGACGCAGAAGTTCGGCTGGTACGAGGACCTGTCGATCCGCGAGAACCTGGAGTTCGTCGCCCGCCTGTTCGAGCTGCCCGGGCGCGAGCAACTGGTCGACGAGGCGCTGGTCCGGCTCGGCCTGGAAGGCCGGCAGCAGCAGCTGGCCGGCACCTTGTCGGGCGGCTGGAAGCAGCGGCTGGCGCTGGCGGCCTGCCTGCTGCACGACCCGCGCCTGCTGCTGCTGGACGAGCCGACGGCGGGCGTCGACCCGAAGGCGCGGCGCGACTTCTGGGACGAGATCCAGCGGCTGGCCAAGGCAGGCATCACGGTGCTGGTCTCCACCCACTACATGGACGAGGCCGAGCGCTGCGACGAATTGGCCTACATCGCCTACGGCACCCTGCTGGCGCGCGGCACCGGGACCGAGGTCGTGCGGCAGGCCGGCCTGCCCGCGGGCGCCACGCTGGAGCAGGCCTTCGTGCGCCTGATCGAGCAGGCGCAGGACAACTTCGCCCCGCCATGAGCCGCCTTTCATGGCGCCGCACCTATGCGGTCTTCCTCAAGGAATTCCAGCAGATGCTGCGCGACCGCCTGACCTTCGCCATGGCGATCGGCGTGCCCATCCTGCAGCTGGTGCTGTTCGGCTATGCCATCAACACCGACCCGCGCGGGCTGCCGACGGCGCTGGTCAGCGCCGACAGCGGCCCGATGGCGCGCAGCATCGTGGCGACGCTGCAGAACACCGGCTACTTCAAGATCGTCGACCAGGGCACCAGCGAGGACCATGGCGAGCAGTTGCTGGCGCGCGGCGACGTGCAGTTCCTGGTGGTGATTCCGCCGCGCTTCGACCAGCGGCTGGTGCGCGGCGAGAGGCCGGCGCTGCTGCTGGCCGCCGACGCCACCGACCCCTCGGCTTCCGGCACGGCGCTGGCCGCGCTCCAGGGCACCGCCGGCCAGGCCTTGCGGCGCGACCTGCTCGGGCCGCTGCGTGGCCTGCAGCCGGCCGCGCAGCCCTTCGACAT
>JAQGMU010000528.1 GCA_028292195.1 Ramlibacter sp.
GTCTTGCCGGCGCCGTTGACGCCCGCCACCATGATCACCGTGGGCTGGTGCTCGCCGATCACCAGCGGCTTCTGCAGCGGCCGCAGCAGCTGGGTGAGGGCGTCGACCAGGATGTTCTTCGCCTGCACCGGCCGGGTGGCGCCGCTGGCGGCCACCTTGCGCTTGACTTCTTTGAGCAGGAATTCGGTGGCGGCCACGCCGGTGTCGGCCAGCAGCAGCGCCGTCTCCAGCTCCTCGTACAGGGCGTCGTCGATCTGCGCGCCGGTGAAGACCTGCGAGATGCTGGTGCCGGTCTTGCGCAGGCCGTCGGAGAGGCGCGCCATCCACCTTTGCCGCTCCGCCGGAACTTCGGCCGGCACCGGGATCTCCATCGGTGCGACCAGTGCGCTGCCGATCAGACCGCCGCCGACCGTCGCCGGCGGCACCCTGGCCGCTTCCGGAACCGGTGCCGCGGCGGGCGGAATGGCAGCTGCTGGCGGGGGCTTTTTCTTGAAGAAACTGAACATCGGAACCCGATCTTGAATCACACTGATTCTATGAAACGCCATCTGCGCTCTATCTTTCTCCCTTTCATCTCAACCTTAGCCCTTCTTGCCGCATCTCCGGCGCCCGCCCAATTCTCCGGCCCGCCGCCGGCCCAGCAGAAACCCATCCAGTACAAGCTCGCGAACGGTTTCACCGTCATCATCAAGCCGGATCGGCGCGCCCCGACCGCCGTCCACATGGTCTACGTCCGTGCCGGCGCCATGGACGAAGTCGACGGCAACACGGGCTTGGCCCACATGCTGGAACACATGCTGTTCAAGGGCACGGCCGACGTGAAGGCCGGCGAGTTCTCCCGCCGGGTCGCCGCCCTCGGGGGCCGCGAGAACGCCTTCACCACCCGCGACAACACCGGCTACTACCAGCAGATCCCGGCCGCGAAGCTGGAGGAGGTGATGAAGCTGGAGTCCGACCGCTTCGCCCACAACCAGTGGCCGGACGACGAATTCAAGCGCGAACTGGAGGTGGTGAAGGAGGAGCGGCGCATGCGCACCGAGGACAACCCGCGTTCGCAGCTGTTCGAGCAGCTCAGTGCCGTCACCTACCAGGCCTCGCCCTATCGCCGGCCGGTGGTCGGCTGGATGAGCGACCTGGACTCCATGACGCCCAACGACGCGCGCGAGTTCTACAAGCACTGGTACGTGCCGGCCAATGCCGCGGTGATCATCGCCGGCGACGTCGACGTCCCCAAGGTGCGGCAGCTGGTCGACAAGTACTACGGCCGCATCCCCGCCCGGCCGGTGCCGCCGCGCAAGCCGCGCGAGGAGCCGGAGCAGGCCGGCATCCGCCGCATGGAGTTCAAGGCCCCGGCCGACCAGGCCTTCCTGGCGCTGGCGTTCAAGGTGCCGCAGCTGACCTCCTTCGAGAAGACGCCGGACAACGACGACGCGCTGGCGCTCACGGTGCTGGCCGCCGTGCTCGATGGCTACGAGGGCGCGCGCCTGGACCGCGCCCTGACGCAGGGCCCCGACCGCCTGGCCGACAGCGTAGGCGCCGGCAACGGCCTGTGGGGCCGCGGCCCGCAGCTGTTCACGCTGACCGGCGTGCCGGCCGCCGGCAAGACCACAGAGCAGGTCGAAGCCGGACTGCGGGCGCAGGTTGCCAAGGTGGCGAGCGAAGGCGTCACCGAAGCCGAACTGCAGCGCGTGAAGACCCGCTGGATCGCCGGCGAGATCTACAAGCTCGACTCGCTCATGAACCAGGCCCGCGAACTGGGCAGTGCCTGGGTGATGGACCTGCCGGTCGATGCCGACCAGCGCCTGCTGGAACGCCTGCGCACCGTCACCGCCGACCAGGTCAAGGCCGTGGCCGCCAAGTACTTCGGCGACGACCAGCTCACGGTGGGCGTGCTGCGCCCGCTGCCGGTGGACCCCAACCGCAAGCCGCGCACCACCACCCTCAAACTGCGCGACTGAACATGACCAAGAACTACATGAAGACTTTCCTGCGATGGGCCGCGCCCGCATTCCTGGCCGCATCCTTCGCGGCGCCCGCGCTCGCCGCGCTGCCCATCCAGCATTGGACCCAGCCCGGCGGCGCCCAGATCTACCTGATCGAAAGCCCCAGCCTGCCCATCGTCGACGTGCAGATCGATGTCGATGCCGGCGAGCGCCGCGACCCCGCCGACAAGGCGGGCCTGGCCAGCGTCACCGCCGGCATGACCGGCAAGGGCATTGCCGCCCGCGACGGCCAGCCGGCGCTGGACGAGAACCAGCTGGCCGAGGCCTGGGCCGACCTCGGCGCCGGCTTCGGCGGCGGCGCTAGCGCGGACCGCATGAGCTACACCCTGCGTTCGCTGACCTACCCCGACCTGCTGGCCAAGGCCGTGGCCCTGGGGGCGCGCCAGCTGGGCGAGCCGTCCTTTCCCGACGACGTCTGGCAGCGCGAGCGCCAGCGCATGTCCGCCGGCATCCGCGAAGCGAATACGCGGCCGGCCACGGTGGCGGGCCGGGCCTTCCAGAAGGCCGTCTACGGCAGCCATCCCTATGGCTACGACACCACCGAGGAGTCGCTGACGCACATCTCCACGCAGGACATGCGCGAGCTGTACCGCCTGGTGCAGCCGTGCCGGGCCAAGGTGAGCGTGGTGGGCGCCGTGAACCGGGCGCAGGCCGACCAGATCGTCACCACCCTCCTGTCGCGCCTGCCGGCCGGAACGTGCAGCCCGCTGCCGGCCGTGCCCGAGGTGCCGGCGCTGACGGCGGCGGCCGAGCGGGACATCCCCTTCGCCGCGGCCCAGGCCCAGGTGCTGATCGGCCAGCCGGGCTACAAGCGCGCCGACCCCGACTACTTCCCGCTGCTGGTGGGCAACTACACGCTGGGCGGGGGCGGCTTCGTCTCGCGCCTGACCACCGAGGTGCGGGAAAAGCGCGGCCTGAGCTACAGCGTCTACAGCTACTTCAACCCGGGGCTGCATGCCGGCGCCTTCACCCTGGGCCTGCAGACCCGGCCCGACCAGGCAGCGCAGGCGCTGCAGGTGTCGCGCGACGTGCTGAAGCGCTTCGTGGCCGAGGGCCCGACCGAGCCCGAACTGAAGGCGGCCAAGGACTTCATGATCGGCGGCTTCGCGCTGCGCATCGACAGCAACAGCAAGCTGCTGGACAACCTGGCCAACATCGCCTGGCACGACCTGCCGCTGGACTACCTGGACACCTGGACCAGGCAGGTGGAGAAAGTAACCGCCGCCGACATCAAGGCCGCTTTCGCCCGGAAACTCCAGCCGGACCGCATGGTGACGGTCGTGGTTGGCGCTCCCGTCGCGCCGAACCGACAGTAGTCGATCTTTCGGAGGGCTACCCCTGTCAAGGTTGACAGGGGTAGCCGTGCAAGCATTTGCGCGCGCCCCAACAATGGGCTGGCGCTGTCACGCACACACAAAGATTCCTAACGGTTCACAGGGAGTGAGTAGGGGCACGGCTTCATGCCGTGCCCCAATTTTTTGCCTTTAAGCTTGCCGCATGCCCCGCAAGCCAACGCCCGCCGCCGCCCGCACGGTCCCGAACCAGGTCCGCATCATCGGCGGCCAATGGAAACGAACCAGGCTGGTCGTGGCCGACCTGCCCGGCCTGCGGCCGACGCCGGACCGCGTGCGCGAAACCCTGTTCAACTGGCTGGGGCAGGACCTCACGGGCTGGCGCTGCGTCGACGCCTTCGCCGGCACCGGCGCGCTGGGGCTGGAAGCCGCCTCGCGCGGCGCCGCCGACGTGCTGCTGGTGGAGGACGAAGGCTCGCTGGTCGAACAGCTGCGGGCCGTGGTCGCCCGCCTGGGCGCGGCCAACGTCCGCGTCCAGCGCGGCAACGCCATCAAGGTGCTGCCGGCATTGCGCCCGGGCAGCGTCGACCTGGTGTTCCTGGACCCGCCGTTCGACGCCCAGCTGTTCGACAAGGCGCTGGCCGCCGCCGTGCCGGCGCTGGCACCGGAAGGCCAGGTCTACCTGGAAGCACCGGCCGCCTGGGACCAGGCGGCGCTGGCCGCCCACGGGCTGGCGCTGGTGCGGCACCTGAAGGCCGGGGCGGTGCACAGCCACCTGTTGCGGCGCGCTGCATAATGCAGCGCAACAATGCGCCCTGCGGGCATTGAGGAGACAACACCATGGCCACCGACGTCATCGCCGTCTATCCCGGCACCTTCGACCCCATGACCCTGGGCCACGAGGACGTGGTGAAGCGAGCCTGCCAGCTGTTCGACCGCCTCATCGTGGCGGTCGCGGCGGGCCACCACAAGAAGGCGCTGTTCACGCTGCAGGAGCGGATGGAAATGGCGCGCGAGGCGCTGGCGGGCAACCCGCAGGTGACGGTCGAAGGCTTCTCCGGCCTGGTGCGCGACTTCGTGGTCGCGCGCGGCGGCAAGGCCATGGTGCGCGGCGTGCGCGCGGTGACCGACTTCGACTACGAGTTCCAGCTGGCCGGCATGAACCGCCACCTGATGCCGGAAGTGGAAACCGTGTTCCTCACGCCCAGCGACAAGTACCAGTTCATCAGCAGCACCTTCGTGCGCGAGATCGCGGTGCTGGGCGGGGAAGTGCACCAGTTCACCTCGAAATCGGTGCAGCAGAGGCTGGTGGAGAAAGTCCGCAGCCTCGGGCGCGAGTAGCAGGAATGGTGGGGTCGCTTCGCGAACCCAACCTACCGCACGTCATCCGTAGGGTGGGTTCGCGGAGCGACCCCACCACCGCGGTCACGCGGGAATGATGGCCGACAACCACTCCACCAACGCCGCGTTCACCACCCCCGGCTGCTCCATCGTCAGCATGTGCCCGCACCGCGGCACCATCACCAGCCGCGATTGCGGGCACAGCCCCGCGATCTCCCTCGAACATTCCGGCGGCGTCAGCTGGTCGGCCTCGCCGCACATCACCAGCACCGGACACCGCACCCGCGCCAGGTGCAGCCGCGCGTCGGGTCGCGTGATCACCGCCCGGTTCTGCGCAATCAGCTGCTCCGCCCCTGCCGCCAGCACGAACTGCAGGTAGGCCTGCACCAGCGCCGGGTCCCGTGCGTTGTCCGGATGAAAGGCGAAACCCACGTTCGGCTCGATGATCTCCGCCAGCCGGCCCTGGCCGAACAACTCGATGGCGTTCTCGCGGATCACGCGCATCGCCTCGGTCTCCGGGCCGGCATTGGTCCCCAGCAAGGCCAGGCCGGCGATGCGTTCCGGCGCCTGGCGGGCCGCCTCCATGGCGACCATCCCGCCCATGGAGGCGCCGCAAAGCACCAGCGGGCCGGGGTTTTCTTCCAGCAGGGCGGCCGCCATCGCGGGAATGCCTGAATGCCGGGAGTGCACGTCGGTCACCACCGGCCGGCGGTCGGCCAGGCCGGCGAGCTGGGCGCGCCACATCACGTCGTTGCCGGCCAGGCCGGGAATTAATACCAGGGTGTAGTCCATTCGGCGGATGCAGGGAACCGTTCGGGATGCCGCACATTCTGCAGTAGATGCGCGCCGGGATAATCGAACCATGGATGTACTGAAGCCATGACGGAACTCGTCTTGATCCGCCACGGCGAAACCGACATGAACCGGGAGCTGCGCTTCCAGGGCCATGTCGACGCGCCGCTGAATGCGATCGGCCTGGAACAGGCCCGGCGCCTCGCCGCGCGCATGGCGGGCCAGCAGGCCGATGCCGTCTACGCCAGCGACCTGCTGCGGGCCCGGCAGACGGCGCACCCCATCGCCAGCGAACTGGCGCTGCAGCCGGTGCCCGAGGCCGGCCTGCGCGAACAGAGCTTCGGCCGCGTCGACGGCATGCGGGTCGACGACATCAAGGCGCAGCATCCCGAGGCCTGGGAAGGCTGGCTGCGCTTCGACGAGCACTACGCGATGCCGGAAGGCGAATCCACCCACCAGTTCCACAGCCGGGTGATGGAGGCCGTGCACCGCCTGGTGGCCGCGCACCGCGACGGCAAGCTGGTGGTCGTCACCCACGGCGGCGTGCTGGACATGATCTACCGCACCGCGCGCTCGCTCGGCCTGAACGGCCCGCGCCAGAGCGACATCCCGAACGCCGGCCTGAACCGCATCCGCGTGCGCGGCGACGCCATCGACATCCTCGACTGGGCCGACACGCGGCACCTGGCCGACCTGCCGCCGCAGCCGGTCTACGATCAGAAGAAGCTGCTGGACACCGAGCTCAAGCCCAAGGCGGCATAGAGCTTCCTGGCCTGCCTTTGCAGGCGCTTCGATTCGGGTTGCGCCCGCAGTTGCTGCTGCAACAGGTTCTGCGCCCCGGCCGTGTGGCCACTTTTCACCAATGCGTCCAGATGGATCTGCGCGAACAGGTCGCGCTGCGCATGGCTGCCGCCGATTTCCAGCAGCCGCGGCAGCGCCTGGCCCAGGCCTTCCAGCGCGCCCCGCCAGTCGCCTCCTGCATGGGCCAGCAGGCCCTGGCTGGCCGGGATGCAGATCCGCTGCCAGACCGCGGCGTCCGCGGCCGGCAGTCGGGCAGCGTGCTGCTCCATGCTGGCCAGCAGCGCGCGCGCTTCCGGCTCGCGGCCGGCGCGCGCCAGGCCGTACAGGTACTGCATGTCCAGGAAGGGCAGCACGTGGTCGTGGCCGCGCCGCGCCAGGTAGTTGCCCAGGTCGTGCCAGCGCTCACCGACGTCGCCGCCCGCCAGTTCGATGCGCGCCAGCAGCGACACCGCGTTGATCTGGTCCTGGCTGTATTCCTTGACCTCGGCCCACACGTAGCGGTCGTGGATCGCCAGCACTTCGTCGAGTTCATCGAGGTCGAGCGCGAACAGGGCCTGGTGCCACCAGTTGTGCGTGACCATGAAGGAGTTGAGTCCGGTCCAGGTCGAACTCACGTCCTGCAGGAATTCGTGCCCCTCGCGCAGCCTTCCCTGCGTGAGCATCACGTGCGCCAGCGCGTGATGCGCCCAGGGCTCCTTGCGCCGCAGCGCGATCGCATGCCGTGCCGCCGCCTCGGCCTCTTCCAGGAAGTGGCACTGCTCCCAGCCGAAGGCCAGCATGCCGTGCAGGTAGGGCACGTCGCCGGCGGCGGGCAGCGCCGCCAGCGCCACGCGCAACATGCCCGGGGCGTCACCGCGATTGAACAGGTGGTAGTGGGCCAGCTTC
>JAQGMU010000557.1 GCA_028292195.1 Ramlibacter sp.
GCGCTTGAAACAGGTGGAAGTGGAACTGGACCAGTGCTGGGACCTGCTGCGGCAGCGCCGCGCGCGACGCGAGTTCGGGCAGGACCCGGACAACGCGACGCCGCGCGATGGCGGCACGGTGGAGAACTACGAGGGTTGAACGGCCGGTGGGGTCGCTTCGCGAACCCACCCTACAGGTTTCGGCGCGCGCATGAGGCCGCGCCCAATGCGCGCAACACTTCTTCCGTCTGCTTCCACCCGATGCACCCATCGGTAATGGACACGCCATGCTGCAGCGGCACGCCGGGCTTCAGCTCCTGCCGCCCCGGCTGCAGGTGGCTCTCGATCATCAGCCCCAGGATGCGCTGCTCGCCGCCGGCGACCTGGCGCGCGATTTCGCTTGCCACTTCGACCTGGCGCCGGTAGTCCTTGGCGGAGTTGGCATGCGAGCAATCGACCATCACGCGTTCCGACACGCCTGACTTGCGCAGCAGCGCGCCGGCCGAGGCTATGGACTGCGCGTCGTAGTTGGGGCCCTTGCTGCCGCCGCGCAGGATGATGTGGCAGTCGTCGTTGCCGGCGGTCTCGAAGATCGCCACCTGCCCCATCTTGGTCATGCCCATGAAGGCATGCGATGCGCGGCAGGCCACCAGCGCGTCGGCCGCCATCTGCACGCCGCCGTCGGTGCCGTTCTTGAAGCCGATGGCGCAGCTGAGGCCGGACGCCAACTGGCGGTGGCTGGGGCTTTCGGTGGTGCGGGCGCCGATCGCGCCCCAGCTCACCAGGTCGGCGATGTACTGCGGGCTGAGCAGGTCCAGGAATTCGGTGCCGGCCGGCAGGCCCAGGTGCGCGATCTCCAGCAGCAGCTCGCGCGCGCGCCGCAGGCCTTCGTTGATGCGGAAGCTGCCGTCCAGCCGCGGGTCGTTGATGAAGCCCTTCCAGCCCACGGTGGTGCGCGGCTTCTCGAAGTAGACGCGCATCACGATGAGCAGGTCGTCCCGCAGTTCGCCGGCCAGCGCGTGCAGCCGATGCGCGTATTCGAGCGCCTGGACGCCGTCGTGGATGGAGCACGGCCCCACCACCACCAGCAGCCGCGGGTCGGCGCCATGCAGCACCTGCGCCACCGCGGTGCGGCTGCGCTCGACGAAGGCCTGCACCGCGGCGTCGGCCGGCAGCTCGTACTGCAGCAGCGCCGGGGAAATGAGGGGCCGGACCTCGCGGATGCGCACGTCGTCCAGCCGCGTGGCCTGCGGCATCTCTTCCTTGCCCTCGGGGGCGGCAGCGTCGTTCATCGCGCGAGCGTACCGCATACACTTTGCGCATGCAGCAAGAGGTGGAGATCGCTTGGGCGGGCCGGCCGGTCCGCATCGAATATCAATGGGTAGGGAGCACGGATCGCACCGCGCCGGTGATCGTGTTCCTGCACGAAGGCCTGGGCTCGGTCGCCATGTGGCGCGACTTTCCGGCGCGCCTGTGCGAAGCGGCCGGCGCCCGCGGGCTGGTCTATTCGCGGCCCGGCTACGGCCGCTCGACGCCGCGCGCGGCCGGCGAACGGTGGCAGCCGGACTTCATGCACAGGCAGGCGCGTGAGCTGCTGCCGGCGCTGCTGCGGGAGCTCGGCGTGGACCGGCCCTGGCTCTTCGGCCACAGCGACGGCGGGTCCATCGCCCTGCTCTACGCCGCGGCCTTCCCTGCTGCGCTGCAAGGCGCCATCGTGCTGGCGCCGCACATCGTGGTGGAAGAGGTGTCGGTCACCAGCATCGCGCAAGCCCGCGAGGCCTACCGCAACACCGACCTGCGCGCGCGCCTCGCGCGCTACCACGACGATCCCGATTCGGCCTTCTGGGGCTGGAACGACATCTGGCTGGCGCCGGCCTTCCGCGACTGGGCTATCGAAGACGAGCTCGCCGCCATCCGCTGCCCGCTGCTGGCGGTGCAGGGCCTGGACGACGAGTACGGCACGCTGGAGCAGATCCGCGGCATCGCCCGCCGCGTGCCGCAGGCGCGGCTGCTGGAGTTGCCGGACTGCGGCCATTCGCCGCACAAGGACCAGCCGGATGCGGTGATCGCCGCCGCCACCGCTTTCCTGGGCCGCGCATGAACACGCCTGCATCGACCGCGCCGGCCCCGGCCGCCGGCATTCGCGCCGCCGTCACCCTGCTGTCGCTCGCTGCGTTCTTCAGCGGCGCTGCGCTGCGCATCTGCGACGGCCTGCTGCCGCGCCTTTCGCGCGACTTCGGCATCACCGCCGGCACCGCGGGCCGGGTCGTGCTGACCTTTTCCGTCGCCTACGGCCTGTCGCAGCTGGCCTTCGGGCCGCTGGGCGACCGCTACGGCAAGGCGCGGCTGGTCTGCGTCGCGCTGTTCGGCTGCGCGCTCGGCGCGCTGGCCTGCGCCTTCGCCCCGGGCTTCGACGCGCTGGTGGGGCTGCGCGTGCTGTGGGGCTTTGCCGCCGCCGGCATCATCCCGCTGTCGATGGCGTGGATCGGCGACGCCGTGCCTTATGAGCAGCGGCAAGCCACGCTGGCGCGGCTGCTGCTCGGCACGCTGTCGGGAATGATGGCCGGCCAGCTGGCCGGCGGCCTGTTCGGCGACGCGGGCGCGGGCTGGCGCGGCGCCTTCCTCACGCTGTGCGCCGGCTATGCCGCGGTGGGCGTGCTGCTCCTGCTGCGCCTGCGGCACATCGTGCTGCCGGCGGCGGCAAGCACCGGCCGCACCGCGTTCGCGGCCCAGCTCGCTTCGGTGCTGCGCGAACCCTGGGCCCGCAAGGTGCTTGCCGCCGCGCTGGCGGAAGGCGTGCTGCTGCTCGGCCCGATGGCGTTCTTCCCGGCCTACCTGCACCAGCGCTACGGGCTGGCCCTGTCGGCGGCCTCGGCGCTGGTCGCGCTCTATGCCGTCGGGGGCCTGGCCTATGCCGCCTTCGCGCGCCACATCGTCCGCCGCTTCGGCGAGCGCCGCATGGTGCTGGCCGGCGGCCTGCTGATGGGCGGCGGCTTCGTCGCGCTGTATTTCTCGCCGGTGGCCTGGCTGGCCGGGCCGCTGGCGCTGCTGCTTGGCTTCGGCACCTACCTGTACCACAACACACTGCAGACCCATGCGACCCAGATGGTGCCGGCGGTGCGGGGCACCTCGGTGGCGATGTTCGCCTTCTGCCTGTTCTTCGGCCAGGCGATCGGCGTCAGCTGGGCCGGCACCGCCTTCGACCGCTTCGGCTCCGCGCCGCTGCTGCTGGTGCCGGCGCTGGGCCTGCCGCTGGCGGGTTGGGCTTTCGCGCGGGCATTGCAGCGGCGGGCGGCTTGAAAACGCGGGTGGGCCGGTAGGCGCGCCCCGCTTCACGGGGTCACAATAGCCGCATGGACCTGCAACTCAAAGGCAAGCACGTGCTCATCACCGGCGGCACGCGCGGCATCGGCTACGCGTGCGCGGTGGAATTCCTGCGCGAGGGCTGCAAGGTGAGCATCATCGGCCGCGACGACGAGCGGGCGCAGAAGGCCCGCGCCACCCTGGGCCAGGGCCTGGAGACGGTCGGCGCCTTTGCCGCCGATCTCACCGACGCTGCCGCCGCCCTGCGCGTGATCGACAAGGCCGAAGCCGAGCGCGGGCCCATCGACGTGCTGGTGAATTCCGCCGGCGCGGCCCGCCGCACGCCCTTCGAGGAACTCGATCCGCAGGCCTGGCACGACGCGATGCAGGCGAAGTTCTTCACCTACATCCACGTGATGGACCCGCTGGTCAAGCGCATGGGCGCGCGCGGCGGCGGCGCCATCGTCAACGTGGTGGGCATGGGCGGCAAGATCGCGACCACCACCCACATCGCCGGCGGCGCCGCCAATGCGGCACTGATGCTGGCCAGCGCCGGCCTGGCCGCGGCCTGGGGGCCCAAGGGCGTGCGGGTGAACGCGGTGAACCCGACGCTGACGCTGACCGACCGCCTGGCCGAGGGCCTGGCCGCCGATGCCCGCATGCGCAACACCAGCGCCGAAGACGTGCTGAAGCAGGCCGAAGCCCGCCTGCCCCTGGGCCGGCTGGCGCAGCCCGAGGACATCGCGGCCGCCGTGGTGTTCCTGGCCTCGCCGCGCGCCGGCTACATCTCCGGCGCGATCCTGTCGATGGACGGGGCCAGCACGCCGATGGTGGTTTGAACTCAAGGCGGACAGCCGGACGCAGAGGACGCCAAGGTTTCGCAAAGGACGCAAAAGGGGGAGAAATTCCTTGAAGCCTTCATGCCCCAAGCCCTCCCGCGCGCGGCGCTGCCGCTGATCGCCATCCTCACCCTCGTGTGGGGCACCACCTGGTCGCTGTTCCCGCTGGCCGTGCGTGAGTTGTCGGTGTGGACCTTCCGCTTCGTGTCCCTGGTCGGCTCCGGCCTGCTGCTGCTGGCGGTGGCCAGGGCCAAGGGCCAGGCCATCGCGCTGCCGCGCGCGTACTGGAAGATCACCATCGCCGCGGCGCTGAGCTACCTGGTGGTGTGGAACGTCGCCAGCACCTACGCCGCCCTGCTCATTCCCTCCGGCCAGGCCGCGGTGCTGGGCTTCACCATGCCGCTGTGGCTGGCGCTGATAGGCGCGGCCTTCCTGCACCAGCGGCTGGACCGCCGCTCGCTCGCCGCGCTGGCGCTCGGCATCCTCGCCGTCGGGCTGCTGGCGGCACGCGGCCTGCACGCCTATGCGCAGGCCCCGCTCGGCTTCGCGGCCGGCATCATCGCGGCCATCGGCTGGGCCGTCGGCACGCTGATCCTCAAGCGCAACCCGGTGCCGGTGCCGGCGCTGGTGTTCACCGGCTGGCAGCTGCTGGTGGCGGCGGTGCCGGTCGGCATCGGCGCCTGGTGGCTCGGCGGCGACTGGTTCGTGCCTTCCTGGCAGACGGTGCTGGTGATCGGCTACATCACGGTGATGCCGATGGCGGTGGGCAACATGGCCTGGTTCGCCATCATCGGCCTGCTGCCCGCGCACATCGCGGGGCTCGGCTCGGTGCTGGTGCCGGTGGTGGCGATGCTCACGGGCGCGCTGGTGCGCGGCGAGCCGCTGGGCCCGGTGGAGCTGATGGCCATGGCCTGCAGCGCGGGCGCGGTGGCGCTGGCGCTGCTGCCGGCCAGGCAGCCGGTGCGCGCGTAGCTCAGTTCTCGTCCCGCGTCGCCCCCAGCAGATCGCTGGTGCTCGCCCGCCCCGCCCCGCCTATGCTCGCCTGGAACGCGATCCAGGCCAGCCCGAGCGTGCTGCCGGCGGCCGCCAGGCGGTCTTCTTCCACCAGCATGCGGGCCAGCGCCTGCAGCGCCTGCACCTCGGGCAGCTCCCCGCGGTTGAAGCGATCGCGCAGCGCAAGGTACTGCGGCTGCAGCCCCAGCAGCAGCGCCTCCTGCGTCCTCGCCGCAGTCACGGCCACGTCGAGCCGGCCCAGCTTGCGCGCGATGTCACGCCGCGCATTTTCGAGCACGTCTTCGGCCTGCGGCGAAGCGGCGCCGCCATCTTCCGGTGCATCCGCATCCGCCGCGATCGGCGCCGACAGCGCCTGCAGGTAACGCGCCAGGCGCAGCTGGCCGGCAGCCGTGCCGCGGCCGGCCTGGGCCAGCTGCAATTCGGCCTGCGCCACGTCGGGCCGCTGCCGCAGCACGATGCCGGGCAGCTCGCGCGGCAGGTCGAAGCTCGGTACCGGCAGCCGCGCATCGCCCAGTGCCGGCGCCAGCTGCCGCGACAACGTGGCCACGGTCCGATCGCCACCGGAGCGTTGCGCCAGCAGCGCGATGCTGGATGCGCGCAGCTCCTCGAATTGCGACAGTCGCGCGCGCGCCGCATCCAGCGCCTGCTGCGCCGCCCGCGCCGGCTCACCCGCTTGCTGGCCGTCCGCGCGCAGCAGGTCGACCTCCCGCTGCAGCGTGTCGACCAGCAGCTGCCCGTTCATCAGCCGCACGCTGGCGACGCGCGCCAGCACGTAGGCCGCGGTTGCATCGGCTTGCAGCTGCAGGGCCGGCAGCGAATCCTGCGGGGCGGCCGCGGCGGGCGGCGCCGCTTCGGCCAGCAGCAGGTTGAGCGTGGCGTCGTGGAAGGCCGACCACCAGCCGGCCGCCGGCTCGGCCTGCGCGCCTGGCGCGCGCGCCAGGCAGGCGACGGCCAGCGCGGCCAACAAAAGCGGGCGCAGGCGCGGCCCGCGGGCCGGCGGGAACTGGGAGAGGGACGAATGGGTTCGTTGCGGCATGGGGTGGCTCCTGGCTCTGAGGCCCGCAGCTTGCGCGGCGATCTTGCAGGGATCTGGGAGCGCAGCTTCATGATTTCTCCCCAATGGGCGGGTAGAGTGGGCGCATGCCCCGCCTTGCCTCCGCCCGGACGCCCGCATGCGCCTGACGCTGCAGCGCAAGTTCTTCCTTGCGCTCACCCTGCTGCTGCTGCTGTTGCTGGCGCTGTTCGTCGCCTCCTCGCGGCTGGCGCTGCAGCACGGCATGGGCCCCTATGTCGCCGAGATCGAGCTGTCGCGGCTGGACTGGGTGGCGGCCAACCTGAAGCAGGCCCATGCGCGCGAGGGCAGCTGGAAGTTCCTGAAGGACGATCCGGGCGCCTGGCACGCGGCGCAGATGCCCTCCGGCGACCCCGGCATGCCGCCTGAGTTCGGTCCGCGCGCCGATTTCGCGCGCGACCCCGCC
>JAQGMU010000590.1 GCA_028292195.1 Ramlibacter sp.
GTTGCCCCTTCTTTCCATGCATGCCCTGGCGGCGGTCTTCCTGGTCACGTTCGCGGCCCGCGCCGGCGTGCCGGTTCCGGCTGCGCCGCTGCTGGTCGTGGCCGGGGCGATGGGTCAGTCGGCGCAACTCCCGCTGATGGCGGTGGCGGCTGCCTCCGTGCTCGCCAACCTCGCAGGGGACACGGTCTGGTTCGCGGCCGGCAAGTTCTGGGGCCATCGCGTGTTGCGGGTCGTCTGCCGGGTCTCCCTGTCACCCGACTCCTGCGTCCGGCAAAGCGAGGACCTGGTGCTGCGTTGGGGCGGGTCCTCGCTGGTCGCGGCCAAGTTCCTGCCGGGCGTGTCGGTGGTGGCAGCGCCGATGGCCGGGGCGCTCGGCATGCGCTGGCCGCGCTTCATCGGCTACGGACTCCTGTCCGGAGCCGTCTATACGCTGGTGTACCTGGGCCTCGGAATGGTCTTCGAGGCGCGCGTGGAACGCGCGCTGGATCTGCTCGCGGACGCTGGCGTCCTGGGTGCCGTGGTGCTGCTCGCCTTGCTGGCCGCCTTCGTCGGGTACCGCTCGCACCGGCGCCGCGAGTTTCGCCGTTCCGCCGACATTCCCCGCATCGGTGTGGCCGACTTGCGGGCCATGATGGAGGGTGGCCATGCGCCGGTGATCATCGACGTGCGCGCCCGCGCCAGCCTGCAGGTAGATCCCCGGCAGATTCCAGGTGCCATCAACGTGGAATTCGCCCGTGTCGAAGCGTTCGCCCGCGAGCTGCCACGCGGTCGCGAGGTCGTGCTCTACTGCAATTGTCCCAACGAGGCATCCGCCGCCCGCGCCGCCATGTTGCTTGCGCAGGGCGGGGCCCGCCGGGCGCGGCCGCTGGCCGGAGGACTCGATGCTTGGTTCGCCCCGAGGGCGCCGGCGCCGCAGGTGGTCCGGGTGCCAACACTTCCGACAACTCGCTGACGGTCCTCGCCGATCCTCTTATTTGGGGCACCAGACGCGGCACAGCGACACCAGCTTGTCGATGTCGATCGGCTTGGCGATGTAGTCGTTCGCACCAGCCTCCAGGCAACGCGCGCGGTCGTCCGGCATCGCCCTGGCGGTCAGTGCGATCACCGGCAGGCTGCACCACGCGCGCTCCTCGCGGATCAGGCGGATCGCCGTCAACCCATCCATCTCCGGCATCACGATGTCCATCAGGACGAGATCGACGCCCCCCGGCGCAGGCACTCCAGCGCATCCCGGCCGTTGCGCGCGATCTCCATCGTCACGCCCAGTGGCTCGAACACGCTGGACAGCACGAAGATCTTGCGCGAGTCGGTGCTCCGCCAGCAGCAGGCGGCGGCCGTCGAGGACGCTGTCGCGCCGGCGCGCCTGGGCGCAGCATGAGCTGCTGGTTCGCCCGCGGGCGCGGACTCCACGCTGTGCAGGAACAGCGTCACCTCGTCCAGCAGCCGCTCCGGCGAGCGCGCACCCTTGACAATGGAGCTGGAGTACCGGCGCAGGCGTTGCTCCTGCTCCGGGGTGAGCGCACGGCTGGTGTACACGATCACCGGTGGAAAGGCGACGCTGTCCATGGCCTCCATCAGTTCCAGCAGGTCGTATCCGCTGCCGTCCGGCAGCGCGAGGTCGGTGACAGCCCCAGCCCTGTGCCGCCGAACTTGCGGCTGGTGCCGCCATCGGCCGACGAAAGGCCTCGAAGATCAGTGCCTGCTGGTCTCTGGGGATGCATATGCCGGCGTCCCGCACGACAAAACGAATTCGCCCGCCAGCCGTGGCCTCGGCGCGCAACATCACCTCGCCGCTGGAGGTGAACTGCACCGTTGGCCAGGAGGTTGAGCAACACCTGGTGCAACCGGTGCCGATCGGTGTGCAGATGCTCCGGCGTGCCCCGCTCGATCTCCACGGCGAATGCGAGCCCTTTCTCGCTCGTCAATTGATCGAAGGTGACCTTCGTGCGCGCGATCACGTCACGTCACGTCACGTCACGTCACGTCGCGTAGCGGAACGGCTTCGGCCTTCAGGTCGGCGTGACCGGCCTCGATCTTCGACAGGTCGAGGGATGTCGTTGATCAACACCAGTAGGCCGTTGTTTGGGTGTCGTGGATCGTGCGGGGGTACGTCACCTGTTCCGGCGTGAGCGTCCCTTCCCTATTGTCGGACAGCAGCCTTGCCAGGATGAGTGCGCTATTGAGCGGCGTTCGCAGCTCGTGGGACATGTTGGCCAGGAAGTCCGACTTGAAGCGGCTGGCGGTTTCAAGGCGCGCGGCATTGGCGCGCAGGCCCTCCTGGGCGCGCTCCAGGCCCTGCTTCTGGCGTTCCATCTCCTGCGTCTGTTCTTCCAGGCGATCGTTGGTCTGCTCGGGCTTGCCTGCTGCGACTCGAGCTGCGCCTGCGACTTCTGCAGCACGTGGCTGCGCTCTTCCACCTCCTCGTTGCTGACGCGCAGCGCCTCCTGCTGCGCCTGCAGTTCCTCGCCTTGGCGCTGCGTCTCCTCCGACAGCTCGGCCGTTCGCTGCGGTAGGCGGCGGTGCGCAAGGCCATACCGATCGGCTCGGCATGCAGCTTGAGCAGAGCCACCGCCCGCCCCAGCGAGCCGTCCGTGCTCACCAGGCCAAGTTCAAGGAGGCCAAAGGCCGCGCCATCGGCCGTGAGGGGGCCCAACACACCAACTGGCAAGGCGCGCTATGGCCAACCGCGGTGACCACGTCCAGGTGCCTGGGCGGTACATCGGCGATGGCCTCTGGCATATTGCCCTTCATCACTGTCCCGGCCAAGCCGTGTTCGGCGGCAGCCGAAGCGGCAACGCTGGCGCGCTTACGTCGTGCCCGCCGACGAAATTGAGTTGATCGTTTTCCAGGCGGTAGATCGCGCCGACCACTGCGCCGGTGGTCTTGCAGAGCGCCTGCAGCGCGGGTTGGCCCAATGCGACCAGGGATTGCTCGCCCCGCAGTGTTGCGGCAGCTGAGCTGGCCGCCGTGCGCGCGGACGAGCTGGTCGGCGATGTACAGGCCCAGGCCGGTCCGTCGTGCCCGTTACGGCCACCCTTGAAGGGTTCGAACAATATCGCCGCTCAAAAGGAGTGCCGGAGGCCGACTTCATAGCCGGCGGAATTCTCGTTCGGCCCCGTGACCGCGCCGAGCAGCGCCGTGGCGGAGCCGCCGCGAGTGCGCACGTGCGCCACGGTGGTGTACACCGCCGTGCGCTTCGAGAAGCGGTAGTTCCAGCTGGCCATGAACTTCGTGGCTTGCGGATCAGCGAACGCGGGATCAACTACGTCGATGCTGTAGCGCGAGTACCCGAGTTTGAATTCGTTCGAGCCGTGGGGAATGATTGCACCCAGCGACCAACCCTTCGCCTTTGCCGTGGCCAGCGGCACCGGCGCAGCGGCGACCTGCACGAGTCCTTCGTCGCGCGAGTAGTTCGCAAGAACCTTCGCGAAGCCGAAGTCGTATTGGCCGCCCACGTTGGACTGCCGGGAGTTGCCGGCGAGATAGTCGGTGCGGGAAGTCGCCACGGCGAACTCGATTGGACCGGATCCATAGCCGACGCGGATGCCGCCGCCGTTGCCATCGTCCTTGTTGGCGGCGTTGGACGCGTTCTCCCCGAAGTAGTACTGCACCTCCCCGAAGAAGCCGCCGACCTTCGGGCTGAAGTAGGTCACGGTATTGGATGCGCGCTGGCTGGTGGGGCCCGTGATGATGTTGGTGACGTTCACCGCCGTTCCGACGCCGACGGCGTCGGTGGGGTCGTAGACCTTGATGTTCATGTACTGCGGCGTGTAGTCGCGTCCCACGCGGATCTCACCCCAGTCTCCCCCCAGGCTCACCGTGGAGCGGCGGCTGAAGGTCATTCCCTGCGCGCCGTTGAGGGATGCGGGTGCCCCGCTTGCTTGGTTGTTGGTGTTGGTGAGCGTGCCGGTGCCGTTGTCCTCGTTCAGGCCGGCTTCCAACCAGAATCCGGCCCACATTCCGCCCGTGAGCTGCTCGGTGCCGCGGAAGCCGAGGCGCGAGGCATTCAGCCCGCCGCTCCCCAACTGGTTCCTGTTCGCGATACTGCCGCTTCCGTGTTGCACGGCGGCATCGACGACGCCGAACAGCGTCAGGGAGGTTTGTGCCGACGCGAGGCCGCAGGCGGCAAAAGCCATCCCTGCGATGAGAGTCTTGCTAGCCATAGTGTGGTGGTCCGGATGGGTTGATCGGGCGCCGCGCGGGCCAGATCGGGATCCGCCCAAGCCGCACCGCAAAGTTAGGCCGACCTGGCCATCACGCCATCCCACCGACTCACGACGCGGCGGTGTCACCAAAGTCGGAGCCGAGCCTGCGCTTGCGGTCTAGCCGCCGCGCAGCCTAGTCCTGGGCGACGGCGTCCCGGACGGAGCGCAGGATTTCCTTCGACAACGCGTCGTCGTCGAGCGCACGCGCCAATACGAGTGCGCCGACCATTGCCGACAGCGTGACCGCGGCGCGCCGGCGCCGGACCGCAGGCGTCGCGCCAGGCACCAGCTTCGCGAGCGCTTCGAGCTGCGCCTTCGTTCCCTCGGTGAATGCGCCCCGCAGCGGTGCGCCCTGCCGGGCGGCCTCGGCGCCGAGCGCGGCGATCGTGCAGCCGGAGCCTGGGCTGTCCCGATGCGCAGTGGACAGGTACGAGGACACGACGCCGCCCAATAGCTTGTCGTGCAAGCGGGCCGCCTCCCTGGCCCAACGCTCGTGCAGCTCCTTCGATCTCGTATCGGTCTAGGTCACTGTCAAGCGATGGCCCGTAGTCCTTTCGACGAGGAAGTCCATAAACCTCAAGTAGGTTGCGGTCGCCAGGGAAAAGGGTAAGCAGCCGTCTTGAGAGTACGACGCTCAGGGACAACTCGGCATTTTGGCGTAGCTGTTCCTCGTCCTTTTGGACAGATCCCAATAAACAAGCGGGGCACATCCTTGGTTCGTTCACTATCTTTCACTCAGGAGAATTCACTATGCGGCAAACTCTCTTGGCCACGACGATTGCGGCGTGCACGCTCTTCGCCGGCACGGCAGCCACGGCGCCAAGCCGCGACTCGATCATCGTTGCCCAGAGTTCGCGCGGCGAAGCGGACGAGAGCGGCAGCAAGGCTGCGCCTTCCGCGAAGATGACGAAGGAAGAACGGGAAAAGGCGCGCCAGGCCCGCAAGGCGAAGACTGCCGCGGAGAACCGGGCCGGACAGATTCCCGGGGGGGGTGAGGCCGATGTCGCCGGCTCCAAGGCTGCGCCGTCTGCCAAAGTGTCAAAGGAGGAAAAGGAGAAGGCGAGGAAGGTGCGTAGAGAAAGGACCGCTGCCGAAAACAAGGCCGGTAAGATTTCCAAGGGAGAAACTCAGTAAGCGCTTCATGCGCGGCGCGCCATTTCGTTCAGGCGTCTCGTGTACCAAGTCCTCACAAGGAGGGCGCTGCGCGTTAGTTTTGGTGGGGAATGTCCGGTCGAGGACTGCGAGCCACAGCGAGTCTCGAGCGCACGCCGCCAATCACTCACGTCCGCCGGCTGCACGGCAGCATATGCATCCCGCCGGCATAAGACACTCAGTCGATCGAAACAGAGAAGCGCCGCGTCCAGTCAGCCAACGATTCGCTCATGGACGTAGCACCAACACCAGGACTCGCCCGGCTCCACTGAGCGCATGACCGGATGACCGGTCGACTCGTAGTGCTTGGTCGCGTGCTTATTTGGGGAGGCGTCGCAACAAGCGACGTGCCCGCAATGCAAGCACATGCGAAGGTGAACCCACGAGTCATCAGTCTTGATGCAGTCCTCGCAGACCAGGGCTCTCGGTGCTGGCGGGAGCGTATCCGGAACGTGCGCGCAAGATTTGATGCGCATGAAGTTGGTCACTTCTGCTGTCGCCGGCGGTTTCCAGATGCCGTCCAGGTAGTCGTCAGCATGAACTGTCGGCTGGCCGAATCCTACGTCCGCACCAAAGGGATCTGCAGGTTTGTCGGTCGGTTCGCTTCCGCGTCGAAGCCGCGGCCGTCGATGCTGCGAGCGCCCCAGAACAAGAGGTCTCGATGGAGATACACCAGGTCGTACTCCATGAAATTGCTGCTCTCGGTGAGTCCGAAGGGCGCGAACGACTTGCGGAAGATCTTCTGCGCCGTGTCTACTTCCCACCTCGCATATCCACTGGCCGCCACGAGATTCAGCGCAACGGCGAACGACCGCGCCAGCGGCGTGACCTGGTGATCCTCGTCGGCGAAAGAGTCCACTTTCTGCGCGCCCTCCGCGATCGGATGTGCGCCTTGCCACTTTATGTGACTACGCCGGTAGATACGCGCGACGGGCACCTTGCCATGGGGATCGACGCTGTTGAGGATGGTCAGCTCAAAGCGGTCGCCTTCCATGTACTTGAAGTCTCGCGCAAGGTAGAAGGGCTTGAGAGTGCCGTCGAAGTTCTTGGTCAAGCTTGGTCGAATTTCAGGTGCGATGCTGACCCAGTCACCCAGAAGGGCTTCCTTAGTTTGCTCGAGGGACATGATGGTTGCTGGTTCGGTGGGCAACGCTTTCGCTGGCGGAACGTCAGTACTCGAACCAGGTGATGAGCTGCTCGGTCTTTTCGTTGGTGAACGGCGGGAACAAGTGGTCGATCGCCACATCCGCCGGGGAAATCAACATGGACTTCGCATGGGTGAGCTGGTCGAAGCCGTACTTCCCATAGTAGTGCCCCATCCCTGATGGACCGACGCCACCGAAAGGCATCGACTCCACATAGAGGTGAATGTTCGTCTGGTTCACCGCTCCGCCGCCGTAGGACAGTTCACGGGTGAAGCGATCGATGGTCGCCTGGTTGCGGCTGAAGATAAAGGCGGCTAGTGGGCTGGGGGTCGCGGCGATCCGGGCGAACGCTTCGTCCAGGTTCTTGTACTTCAGCACCGGCAGCACGGGGCCGAACACTTCCTCCTCCATGATCCGATCATCCCAAGTCACGGGATAGGCAATAGTCGGCGCAAGGTAGCGGGCTTCAGGGTCGGCCTCGCCGCCGGCGACTACTTTCTCGGGATCGACGAGGCCCGCAAGGCGCTGCACCTCCTTGTCGCTGATGACCTTCGAGTAGTCGGGGTTTTCCTTAGGCCTGTCGCCGTACATCGAAACAAGCGCCGACTTGGCTTCCTCGACGAAGGCGTCGGCGACCGACTCGTGCACATAGGCGTAGCCGGGCGAAGTGCACCATTGACCGCCCCAGACCATTGCGCCCCAAACGATCTTCTTCGCGGCGTCCTTGATGTTTGCTGTTTCGTCAACCAGTGCGGGGTTTTGTCCCCCCAGCTCCAACAACACCGGCGTCAGGTTCTCGGCAGCAGCCCGCGCCACGACCTTGCAGGTGCTCGTGCTGCATGTGAAGAAGATGAAGTCGAAGGGGAGTTTCAGCAGTTCGGTGATCTGTTCCCGGCGCCCCAGATCGGCCGACACTGCGTCGGATTCGAAGTACTTGGGCACCAGTTCCATCAGCAGCGGCGAGGTGCCCTTGAGCGCCGCACTCAGTTTCAATACGCAGGTGTTTCCCGCGGCCAGTGCAGCGATCGCAGGCCGCAGCAGCAGAAGAAGAGGACCATTGAACGGTCCGATGACCAGTGTGACGCCGTACGGGTCGCGATAGATCATGCCCTTGTGGCCCGTTGCGGCGAGCGCCCGAGGGACGGGGGCTTCGACTGGCGCCATCCAGCTCTTGAGCTGACTCTTCTGGTATTCAGTTTCGGCCGCGCAGGCCAACGTCTCGAAGACCTGCTCCTGGCTCGCCGTCTTGAAGTCCTGACCGACGGCTCGCTGCAAGGCCGCCTCGTTCTCCCGAACAAGGCGCCCCATGCGATTGAGCTGATCGACACGCCACTCGTAGCTGCGGGTGCTGCCCGAGGCAAATAAACGTCTTTGCCCGTCAAAGAGTTCTTGGTATTCGTTCATGAAAGCTCCAGTTTCAGGAGGCAGGCGGTTGCCGTCCAGGTATTTGTGTCTACTTACGTCCGTCCTGCGGTTTCGTCCTAGCCTGCCGATGGTGCCATCGCCAGAACAATGCGGAATCGAGCCTTGCCAGCCATCATGCGGGCGTAGGCCTCAGGCGCCTGCTCGAGCGGCACCTCTTCGATCATTGCCGCCACGCCGCTCAGCGCACTGAAGCGCAGCGTCAAATCTGCGGCGGCCGGATCACCTGTCAGCGTACCCTCGACACTGCGGCTGGCGGGTACGAGATCGACGGGGGCAACTGCGACGGGCTCGGGTCCGATACCAAGCACGATCAGAGAGCCGCCAGGCCTCAAGCCCCTAAACGTGTCTTGGACCGTCTTCCCACCGGAGGCTGTAACGACGATGACACGCGCGCCACCCAGTTTCTGCAGCGCATTGGCGGGATCGGTGGCGGAACTGTCGATGTAGTGATGTGCGCCGAGCGAAGTAGCGAGTTCGACCTTTTCCTTGCCACGTCCGACTGCCGCAACCTCGTAGCCCATGTGGCGCGCGTACTGGACGGCGAGATGGCCCAGGCCCCCGATTCCCACGATGGCGACCAAGTCACCAGCTCGCGCGGGCGATTTCCGCAGGGCATTGAACGTTGTCAGTCCCGCGCAGAGCAGGGGCGCGGCGTCCACGGATGACAGTTCGGTCGGCACGGAGACCAACCCGTTGGCCTTCGCGATCATCACTTCGGCGTAGCCTCCATCGTGATGCACCCCGGTGAGTTCCTGGTTCTGGCAGTTGACGAGATCGCCGCCCCGGCAGAACTCGCAGCGGCCGCAAGATCCACCCAAGAAGCCGACGCCCACGCGTTGGCCGACTGACCAGCCCAGCACGCCAGCGCCCAGCGCATCGATCTTGCCGATGACCTCGTGGCCCGGTACGCGTGGATAGGAAACGGGGTACTGGCCTTCGATGGTCGCCGCATCCGTGTGGCAGACCCCACAGGCTTCGACGCGGATGCGCACGTGCCCCGGGTCGGGCTCCCTCATAGGTCTGGTTGTCAGTTCCAATCTGCCGCGGGCTGCGGCATGGACAGCGCGATACGTTGTTGCAGGCATACGTGACCTTTCAAGAAGGGCGTTGTGGAATCTGGTGATGTTTGGAGACCATGTCGAGATGGCCGTAGTCAGTGACTGGTTTCGATGGAGCGCGGTCGACACCATCCGAGTGGGCCACCGCTCTTGTTGAGGGATCCTTCGTCCGAACCCATGATTGACTGCTCGCATCTGGCGCACTGTTGCTTATGACGCCTGGCCGCGCAGCCGGTGCTCGCGTGGCGAATAAGCCGCGGCTCGTTCCGATCGCGACCGCCTCCGTACGGTTGTGCGCTCCCAGCTTTTCCAGAATTGCAGCCACGTGGATCTTGACGGTGGGTATCTCGACGCCCAACTTGTCGGCGATCAGCTTGTTGGGGAAGCCCTGCGCGAGCAGGCTGAGTACCTCGGTTTCACGTGCTGTCAGGCGCCGGTGCAGCATGGTTTCGACGACGCGAACCGTTGCGAGTTCGCTCAGGTGTCGCATTCCCC
This sequence comes from Ramlibacter sp., assembly GCA_028292195.1. Lineage (GTDB taxonomy): Bacteria > Pseudomonadota > Gammaproteobacteria > Burkholderiales > Burkholderiaceae_C > Ramlibacter. Next base: position 9,481 of record JAQGMU010000590.1, read on the forward strand.
GGTTCACACGCCGAACGCCTTCGGTCACGTCCGACGGGCTACACCCGCCGAGAAGGTAGCCATGAGCACCGGCAGCCAGTGCGGCGCGAATTTCCGCTTGCGTGGCGCGATTGGTGTAGACGAGAATCCGCGGCGGCTTGGGCGCGGGAAATGCATTCGTGCGCAGCAACTCGGTCAGCCGCAGATTTCTCTCGTAGTCGACGATCAGGACATCGACCTTCACGTACGTGCACGCTTGAGCGACTTCTTCATCTGATCTGAAGTGACCCGGAAGCGTCAGCAGTTGGACGTCGGACTCGCCCGAGACGACCGCTCTGAGCCCTGCTTCCACGACGCCGTCGTCGTGCACTACCAGGACCTTGATCATCTCGCTTCGAATCATCGAATGCTCCCAGAGTGGCATATGCAAGCATCCAACAGCGACCGAAGGGAAGCCAGTTAACGACCGTGAATCGTTGTGAAGACACTTTTTCATACACAGTGCTTGCTGGAGGATGTGGGTGCTTGCCCCTCTGCAAAGTGCATTCGGCACCGGGCCGAGAACTGTCCAGGTGCGGACAACCGCTCTGGCCGCGCCGTCGTCCGATCAACCTTGACCAAATTCAAATGGCGCGGGTGCGAGAGGAGTTCACTGGAGTGCCGGTATTAGGTTTGAACGCTCTTAACGCGATGGACGGCCCCGGAGTTGAGTGCCGTGCGACTCAAAGTCGCCGGTACGGTTCGGCCGCCAAGTTCAGAGGCCGATGGCAGTACGAACCGCTCCGGCGATAACGACTTCTTTGGTCATGGGACCTCACTCGTTAGGAAAGAGCTGGGCATGCGTGCCACCGCAATTCCGGCCAGGCCCAGCAGCGGCACGGATCCGGCGTCCACAGCCCCTTGCAGCAACGACTCTCGGGGTGTCCGTAACCTCGGAGTCGGGACTTCAATAGCTCACCGAGATCGCTCTAGCCTTAAGGAAGTGATTGCCCTCGCTGCGACGCGTTCTCAAGGACCCGGTGGAGTTGTGCCACCACAGCGGCGCCGTCACCGATGGCGGCACCTACGCGCTTCACCGAACCCGCACGAACGTCTCCGATTGCGAACACTCCCGGCACGCTGGCTTGAAGAGGTGAGGCTGCATCGTGCGCGGTCGTGACAAAGCCCTTCTCATCGAGCGCCACGTCGCTGCCCTTCAGCCAGTCCGTGCATGGATCGGCGCCGAGGAAGAGAAATACGTTGCGTAGCCGCTTCGTCTCAAGGGGCTTGCAATCGGCTGTGCGCCAGGCGACCCCCGTCACGCCTGTCTCGTGCGATCCCACTACATCGACGATCTCGGTACGTGGCAGCAGGTCGATGTTGGGCGTCGAGCTGATACGGTCGACAAGATAGCGCGACATGCTCGCCGCCAAGCCATCACTGCGGAAGATCATCCAAACCTTGCGCGCGTGCTGCGAAAGGAACACGGCCGCCTGACCCGCAGAATTGCCGCCGCCCACAACCACGACTTCCTCGTCGATACACATCTTGGCCTCGATTGGCGAAGCCCAGTACCACACGCCCCGTCCTTCCATCTGACGCAAGCTGGCGGAATCTGGGCGTCGGTAGCGCGCCCCCGTGGCGATGACAACTGCGCGCGCGCGAACTAGGCGGCCATCTTCCAGTCGCAGTTGCACCGTCCGCTCTGGCCTCACGCGATTGCAATCCAACCGAACGACGGCCGCGGGTATGAGAAAACGTGCGCCGAACTTCAAAGCCTGCGTATAGGCGCGACCAGCCAACGCCTGGCCAGAGACGCCGGTGGGGAAGCCGAGGTAGTTCTCTATGCGCGAGCTCGCGCCGGCTTGCCCACCGAAGGATCGAACGACAAGCACCAGCACTGTAAGTCCTTCCGAACTCGCATACACCGCAGCAGACAGT
>JAQGMU010000597.1 GCA_028292195.1 Ramlibacter sp.
GGCGGGGGCCGCCGGCGGCATGGCCAGCGTGGTGCTGGCGGTCAGCGGCGCCGAAGCGGCTGCGGCCGGCGCCGACTCCACCGGCGGGTTGATGACCGCCGGCGCGCCGGGCGGGAAGACCGGCTCGCTGGTCCTGGCCGCGGCCGGGGCCGGCTCTTCCTGGCGCTGCGGCAGGAAGATCAGCACCACCGCGGCCAGCAGGAGCGCCACCACGATCAGCATCACCGGGCGCGACACCTGCTGCGGCAGGCCCGGCGCGGGGCCGTCGCCGGGGGAGCGGAACGGGGCGTTGATGCCCTCGTTGTCCTGCACCAGCCGCGGCCGGGCGGTCTGCGGCAGGCGCTCGAGCACCGGCTGCGGGTCCATCTTCAGCGTGCGGCAGACGCTCGAGGCCAGCGCGCGGATGAACACCGCGTCCCCGAGCTGCTCGAAGCGGTCTTCCTCGAGCGCTTCCAGCTTGCGCACCGGCACCTTCAGGTTGGCGGCCAGCGTCGCCACGTGCAGGCCGGCGGCCTCGCGCGCCTGGCGCAGCAGCGCCCCGGCCGTTGCGGTGTCGGCTACGGGCTCCCCGGCGTCACTCATCGAACGCCTTCCGGTCGAACGCCTGGCGCTCCCTGGACTGCGGAAAGCGCTTGCGCAGCTGGTCGCCCAGCTGGTCCATCGCCACCTTGTCGTTCATCCGCTGTTCGACCTTGATGCCGAGCCAGAGCGATTCGGAATTCGCCAGGTCGGTGTTGTTCAGGCGCCGGATATAGAACTGGGCGCGGGTGTAGTCGCCGCGCTGGTACAGCAGCTGCGCCAGGTTGTAGCCGGTGATCGGGTTGCCGGCGTCGAGCTCGTAGGCGCGCGCCAGGCTGCGCTCGGCCTCCGGCTTGAAGCCGGCGCGGGCCTGGCACAGGCCCAGCAGCATCAGGCTCTTGGAGCGGCCGCCGTAGATGGGGCTGGCCAGGGCCGATTCGAAGGAGGCGAACGATTCCGTGTAGCGCCCCTGCTGGCACTCCAGCCAGCCGTAGTTGTGGTGGGCATCGGCATCGCGCGGGTTCAGCACCAGCGCGCGGCGGAAGCTCTCCTCCGCCTGGCGGTTGTCGCCCAGCCGCATGTAGATCAGGCCGCGCAGGTTGAAGGCGTCGGCGAAGGTCGGATCGATGGCGATCACCTGCTTCAGCTCGTCGAGGGCGATGTCGGTCTTGCCCTGCTCGAAATAGCCCGAGGCCAGCTCGATGCGGATGCGCGCGCGGCGCCGGCTCTCGGTTTCGTCGGACGGCGTCACCACCTCGCTGGAGGCGCCCGTGTCCTGCTGCGGCGTGGCGCAGCCCGCAACCCCCAATAACGCCAGCAGCGATCCCGCCGCAACGGCTGCCAGGCAGCCCGCGCGCAGGCGCCCCAACCCCGCCATGCTTGTTCTCATGTTCCCCTAGCCTCCTTGGACGCGGCCTCCACCGGGACCGGCTTCAGCATCACCGTGCGTTGCTGCGCGATGCGCGCGCCGACCCTGGTGCGGTCTTTCACGTCCCCGGCCAGCTGGCCGCAGGCCGCATCGATGTCGTCGCCACGCGTCTTGCGCACGGTCGTCACGATACCAGCATCACTCAGGATCTTCGCGAAAGCCTGGACCTGCTGTTGCGGCGAACGCACCAGGCCCGAGGCGGGGAAGGGGTTGAAGGGAATCAGGTTCAGCTTGCACGACACGCCCTGGCCGCCATGGCGGCGCACCAGTTCGACCAGCTGCCGGGCGTGCTCCGGCTGGTCGTTCACGCCATCGAGCATGCAGTACTCGAAGGTGATGAAGTCGCGCGGCGCGTGCGCCAGGTAGCGGTTGCAGGCGTCCAGCAGTTCGGCTACCGGGTACTTCCTGTTCAGCGGGACCAGCTTGTCGCGCAGTTCGTCGTTGGGCGCGTGCAGCGACACGGCCAGGGCCACCGGGCAGTCCTCGCCCAGGCGGTCCATCATCGGCACCACGCCGGAGGTGGACACCGTAACCCGCCGGCGGGAAAGTCCGTAACCGTGGTCGTCCAGCATCACGCGCAGCGCCGGCACCAGCGCCGAATAGTTCTGCAGCGGCTCGCCCATGCCCATCATCACCACGTTGGAGATGACGCGCTCGCCGTCGGTCTTCCGGTGCGCGCGCAGGAAATGCTCGGCGAACCAGAGCTGGGCCAGGATCTCGCCGGTGGTGAGGTTGCGCGAGAAGCCCTGGTGCCCGGTGGAGCAGAAGCGGCAGCCGACCGCGCAGCCGGCCTGCGAGGAGATGCACAGCGTGCCGCGGTCGTCCTCGGGAATGAAGACGGCTTCGACGGCGTCGCCGTTGCCGACGTCGAACAGCCACTTGATGGTGCCGTCGGTGGATTCGTGCTGGGTGAGGATGGACAGGCCCTCGATGCGGGCGCTGCCCTGGAGCTTGTCCCGCAGCGACTTGGCCAGGTCGGTCATCTGGCTGAAGTCGCGGGCGCCCTTCTGGTGGATCCAGCGGAACAACTGGGTGGCGCGGAAGCGCTTCTCACCCAGCGAGGCGCAGTACGCGGCCAGACCCTCGAGGTCGAAATCGAGCAGGTTGGCCGTCGTCATTGCATGGGTTATCGCGAGTAGATGTTCATGCCGGGGAAGAAGAACGAGACTTCTCCCTTGGCGGTTTCGGGGGCGTCCGAGCCGTGCACCGCGTTGGCGTCGATGCTGTCGGCGAAGTCGGCGCGGATGGTGCCGGGGGAGGCCTTCTTCGGGTCGGTGGCGCCCATCAGGTCGCGGTTCTTCAGGATCGCGCCTTCGCCTTCCAGCACCTGGATCATCACCGGGCCGGAAATCATGAACTCGACCAGGTCCTTGAAGAAGGGGCGCTCCTTGTGGACCGAATAGAACTGCTCAGCCTCGCCGCGCGACAGGTGCGCCATGCGGGCGGCGATCACCTTCAGGCCGGCGGCTTCGAAGCGCGCATAGATCTGGCCGATCACGTTCTTCGCCACGGCGTCGGGCTTGATGATGGAGAGGGTGCGTTCGATAGCCATGTCGGTTTCCTGAGCTTGTGTTTTAGGGTTTTGCCGGAGACAAAAAGTTCGGCAAAGCCTGCAATTCTAACCGGGCAGGCCCTCTGTCGCCCTGGCAGGGCTACTAGCGGCCGCCTCGTCCGCCGCCGCCCCGGCCGCCTCCGCGCGGGCCGCCGCGGCCACCGCCGCC
>JAQGMU010000607.1 GCA_028292195.1 Ramlibacter sp.
CCGCCCCGGCTCGCATGCTCGCAGCCGCGCCGATGCCCGCGCCTCTGCCCCCGCCCCGCGCCGAACCGCCGGTACAGCTGAGGGCCAATGCCACTGCTCCGGCCCTGCGGCCCCAGGCTGCGCCTCCACAGCGTCCGCCGCCACCCTTGGCGGTGGCAGCCGGCGGGGCGCCGCGCCTGGCTGCGGCCACGCAGCTCAACCCGCCGGAGCCCACCAGGCAGCCGGACCGCCGGGTGGAGGCCAGCGTGCCGGCCCCGTTGGCGCCGCCTCCCGCCCCTGCGGCAGTCGCTGTCGCTGTCCTTGTGGCGCGGGAAGAAACGGTCCGCCCCATTCCGGTGGTCGCGCAAACGCGGCCCGAGGTCGTGGCCGGCCCGACCGGCACGGAGCCCACCCTCAACGATGCCCAGCCCCTGCTGACCCAGCTGCTCCAAAGCATGGAAGGTGGCAGCGGCGAGCACATCCTGCGGCTCCTCGAAAGCGATGCGCGGCGCACCCCGTCGGCGCTGGCGCTGTCGCGCCAATACGATCAACTGGTCGGCCGGGCGCGCCCGGTGCGGCTGTCCCATGTGGAGTTCCGCAGCGAGGCCCGCGAAGGCGTGCTGCTGGTGACCGGCCGGGTTCGGCTGCACGCCGGTGACCAGACCATCGGCATGGTCGGCGAACGGATGTCCCTGCGCGCCGAATTCGTGTCGCGTGGCGGCAGGGTGTTGCTCACCGGGCTGGGCACCGGTTCGGACTGACCTTCGCCATGCCTTCCCTTCCGTACGCCAACAGGGCGTTCCAGCTGGCGTTGGCCGTCGCCGCCGTGGCGATCTTCTGGCTGGCGGCTTCCGCGCACCTGGAGCGGACATGCACGCTGCTGGATACGCCGTACCTGCCGCTTTGCAGTGCCTCCACGCCCTCCGTCACCGCGTCCGCAGAGGAATTGCGGCGGCGCATAGCCCGCAATCCCGGCGATTCCGACGCCTGGACCAAGCTTATGGTCCTGCAGCCCGGCGTTCGCAACGACGCCCTGTTGCGCGGCGCGACGCAGCTCGCGCCCAACAACCCGAACGTGCTGCGCTCGCGTGCCGGCCGCGCGCTCGAACGGCGCGACATGCCCGCAGCCGTCGCCTTGCTGCTGGAAATGGTCCGCTACCGGAACTCGGGAGAGGCCGCTCAGGTGCTGGCCCAGATGATGGCATCGGCGGAGGGCGCGGCGCTGCTGCGGCCGCAGCTCGCGGATGCCAAGGAATGGCTGCCGCAGGTGCTGGCGTCCACGGCAGCACAGAAGCTGCCGCTCGGGCGCCCCCTGCCCTTGGTGCTCGAGGCGATCGAGAAGGACAGCTTCCCGCCCGAAGCACAGCGCAGCTACATGCGCTCCCTGAAGTCCGGCGGCTACTGGCTGGATGCCTACGGACTGTGGCTGGCACAACACAAGCAGGAACTGCCGCTGCTTTACAACGCCAGCTTCGATGAAGCCTTCGAACCGGACGGCTTCGACTGGGAATTTCCGGTGGTGGCCCGCAGCCGCGCGGGCAGCCTGATGGACCAGCCCGCAGTTGCTCGCCGCGGCCGGGTGCTGGAAATCGAATTCACCGGCCGCCATCTCGCCCGCCCAATGGCCGGGCAGTACGTGTTCGTCGCGCCGGGCAGCTATCGGTTCCGGGGAGACTACATGGGGGCCAAATTCCGGTCGCAGGAAGGGTTGGTGTGGGCGGTGCGCTGCATGAACGGCGGCAACGGCGCCGTCGCGCGTTCGCAGCCGCTGCAGGACACCGGCACCGTGTGGCGGAGTTTCGAGCTGTTGTTCAACGTGCCCGACAACTGCGGCCCGGTCGTCAGCATCCAGCTCGATGTCGCCGCCGACTTCGAGGCGGCGGTCGGCCTGCGCGGCACCATGTCCTTCGACAGCTTGAGCCTGGTTCGCGCGCCGCACTAGTGCGGCAATATTCACGGCCCGTTTGCCTGCTATCATGTATATTGACTGAGTCACACAATAGGAAGTAGCCATCATGGCGCTGAAGAAACTGCTTGTAGCCCTCTCATCGCTCGCCGCCTTCGCCGCGATCGCGCAGCCCGCGCTCGGGACCGTTTCCAACGTGCAAGGTGTCGTTACGGCCACGCAGGGCGCCACCGGTACCGTCGTCGCCCCCGGCTCGGCGGTCGTCAATGGCATGCGCTTCGTCACCACTTCCAGCGGCACCGTCACCTTGACGCTCAACAACGGCTGCGTGGTGACCTTGCAGCCGGGCCAGGCCGTGACCGTGCTGCAAAGCATGACTTGCCAGCAGCTCGCAGCTGCCGTGGTGGCGGTGCCCGTCGCGCCGGTCCAGGCGATTGCGGGTACTCCGATAGCGGTGACCGGCTTCCTCCTTGCCGTCGGCCTGGGAACCCTGTACGAGGCCGTCCACAACGACGAGAATCTCAGCCCAAATTGAAATCGCTCGGCTTCGCCGCAGCGACCAGCGAGACGGGGCCCATCGGCCCCGTCTCCTTTTCTGTGCTGCTCGTTCTGGTCATCGCGGCGCCTCTCATGCGCGGGGGCAATCGGCAGATCGCCCTGATCGTCCTGGAAGGGATTGCGCTGGCCTTCCTGGTGGCCATCGCCCTGCGAGGCCGCTACTGGGCGGGGATGGTCCCGCAGGGCTGGCCCAGGGTGCCGATGGCCCTGCTGGCACTGAGCCCCCTCTGGCTTGCCGTGGTGTACCTGCTGCCCGTCCCGGCCGCGGTCTGGTCGGCCACCGCGGGCCGCGGGAGCTACCTGGAACTGCTCGATGGCGCCGGCATCGCGCACGCGGCGTGGCTGCCGCTGTCCCTCGCTCCGGACGCGACGGCCGTGTCCCTCTACGCGGGCATTCCCGTGCTGGCCGCCTTCCTGGGCGGCTACCTTGCGCGCATGCGCCAGCTGCGCACCCTGCTGCAAGTGTTCGTGGCGCTGTCGTTCCTGCAGGTCGGATTTGGCCTGTTGCAGATCGCCACCGGGACGGAGTCGGTCCTCTACTTCGGGAGCTATGGTGGCAGGCCCGTAGGCACCTTCGCCAATGCCAACCATTTCGCCAACTATGTGGCGATGGGGTTGGCCGCCTATGTCTGGCTGGGATGGACGAAGATCTCCGAGGCGCGCCAGGACTACACCGAAGGCCGAGCCCCGCATCCCCCGAGCCGCAACATGGTCGCGTTCTGGATCGGTGGCGGGGTGCTGCTGGTTCTCGGGGTACTCATGTCCCGTTCGCGCGGCGCCGCCGTGGGTGGACTCCTGTGCGGCCTGCTCGCGTTTGCCCTGACCCTGACGCTCGGCAGCAGGCGCACGCAGCGTTGGGGAACCACGCTGGCCATCCTCGCAACAACCGTCGTTGCCGCGGTTTCCATGGTCGGGCTGAACTTCATCGTTACACGTTTCGAGTTGATCGGACTGGTCAATGCCGCCTCGATCCGTGGCATGCTGGCAGCTGGTACTTTCGACGGAGCTGCCTACTTCTGGCCGTGGGGTGCGGGCTGGGGAACCTACGCAGTCGTCTTTCCTCGCTTCCAACCATCGGCGCTCGTCGGCTTTGCCGAATATGCACACCATGACTACGCCCAACTGCTTTTCGAGGGCGGCATCTTCGCCCTGCTGCTGATGGCGGCCTTCGCCTGGCTCGCCGGCGCCCGCGCCGTGCTCCTGACCCGGACGGCCATGCGCCAGCGCCGGCTCGGCAGGCTGGAGATGGTTTCGGCCATCTGCGGCCTGGGCCTGCTGGGTTTCCTGCTGCACTCGATCGTCGAATTCAACATGCACATACCGGCCAACGCCATTGCCGCGGCCTTGCTGGCCGGCGTCTTCCTCCGCCCGATGAAGCACGACGAAGAGGGCGCCGATGATTGACCTCCACAGCCACATCCTGCCGGGCATCGACGACGGGTCGCGCAGCCTCGAGATGTCGCTGGACATGGCGCGCATGGCGGTCGCCGACGGCATCAAGGTGATGGCTTGCACGCCCCACATCTATCCCGGCCTGTACATGAACGATGCGGCAGGGATTCGCGCGGCGCGCGACGCGCTGCAGGGTTCACTGAACGAACATGGCATCCCGCTGCAGCTGACGACCGGCGCCGACGTGCACCTGGTCCCCGGCCTGCTGGAGGGCCTGCGCGAGGGCCGGGTCCCCAGCCTGCACGGCACCCGCTACCTGTTGCTGGAACCCCCGCACCACGTCGCGCCGCCGCACTTCGCCGAGTCCGTCTTCAACCTGGTGGCCGCCGGCTACGTGCCCGTGATCACCCATCCCGAGCGGCTGACCTGGGTGGAAGACCACTACCAGGTGTTCGCCGAACTCACGCGCCAGGGCGCGTGGATGCAGCTGACCGCCGGTTCGCTGACCGGCGTCTTCGGCGCCCGCGCCAAGCACTGGGCCGAGCGCTTCCTGGATGATGGGTTGACCCACATCCTGGCCACCGACGCCCACTCCAGCGGGCGCCGCAGCCCCGTCATGTCGCAGGCGAGGGAGATCGCCGAGCGGATGCTCGGGCGTGAAGAAGCGGACCTCCTGGTCGAGGGCCGGCAGCGCCAGGTCCTGGCGAATGCGCTGCCTTCCGCCGTGCCACCGCTGCCGGTGCGCCGCAAGCAGGGCGACGGCTGGCTGAACCGCCTGCTCCGCCGCCGGCACTAGCACCGGCCCGCGCAGCGGGCCAGCTCTTTCAGCGCCGCTTCGCCTGCCAGTTGGCGTAGGCCTGGTCGATCCGCGCCTGGCGCGAGGACGCCTGCGTGTCCGTCATCGGCGATGCCGGGCCGGCGCCCATGGCGTGCGTGCCGTGGTGAGAGGCCTTGGCGTGCAGGTGGCGGTGATGCTGTTTCGCCATGGCATGCGTGCTGGCGTGATGCTTCCCGGCGACCTTCCTGTGGCTCTTCTTCATCGGCGAGGGGGTGGCCGTGTCGGCGGCGGCCGCGGTTGGCGACGTTGCTGCGTCGGCCTTCGCGCTGCTGTTGGGCGCGGCGGCAAAGGCGGAGCCGGCGGCAAACGCGACGGCGATGAGCAGGGCATGGATCTTCATGGAGGTTTCCTTCCTGGGTTTGGAGAGATGACCTCATCACAACGCGCCGGCGCCAAGGGCGCCTGTCGGACGGGGTGCCTCCAGTGCGTCGGCATCGGCTTGCATGGCGGCGGGTTGCGCGGCTTGCGACAATGCAGCACATGAAACGCAGACAACTCCTCCTGTCCGGCCTCGCCGCCGGCGCCACCGTCACCGTCACCCCCACGCTTGCGCAGGCACGGCCCATCCGCCTCATCGTCCCGTACGCCGCCGGCGGGCCCATCGACGTCACGGCCCGCCTGCTGGCCGAACGGGTCAAGGATTCGCTGGGCCCGGTGATCATCGACAACAAGCCGGGCGGCGGCGGCAACATCGGTGCCGACCTCGTGGCCAAGGCCGCGCCGGACGGCCTGACCATCGGCATCTCCGCGGTCGCCACCCACGCCATCAACCCGTGGCTGTTCTCGAAGATGCCCTACGACCCGGTGAAGGACTTCACCGCGATCACGCAGATGGTCCGCGTGCCCAACGTGCTCGTGATGAACGCCGAGTCGGCGGCGCGGCTGAACATCCACAGCGTGCGCGACCTGATCGCCTACGCCAAGAAAAACCCCGGCAAACTGAACTACGGCAGCGGCGGCAACGGCAGCGGCTGGCACCTGTGCGGCGTGATGTTCAAGCAGGGTGCTCAGGTTTTCGTGTTGCACTTTCCCTACATCGTCGGCAA
>JAQGMU010000007.1 GCA_028292195.1 Ramlibacter sp.
GCGATCTTTGCGAACTGGCGACGACCAGCGCCCGCAGCTTGCCGGCCTTGACCTGCGGCAGGACGGCGGCCGCGTTTTCCAGCGCGGCCTGGACCTGGCCGGAGACCACGGCGGGAATGGATTCGGCGCCTCCCTTGTAGGGGACGTGCGACACGCTGACCCCCGCGACCGACTGGAAGAGCATCGCGGCGAGGTGGCTGGGGGTGGCGATCCCCGAGGATGCCATCGTCACGAGCCCTGGCCGTGCCTTCGCAAAGGCGATGAATTCCTTGAGGGAGTTGGCCGGCACTGCGGGATTGACCACCAGGAAGAACGAGCTCGTGGTGGCCAGCGTGATCGGCGCCAGGTCCTTGACGGGGTCGTACGAAAGCTTGGAATACACGAACGGACTGATGGAGACGGGCCCGAAGCTGCTCAGCACCAGGGTGTATCCGTCCGGCGGCGACTTCGCGACGGCGGCCATGCCGATGTTTCCTCCCGCGCCGGGCCGGTTGTCGATGAGGACCGGTTGCCCCCAGGCCTCTTGCAGCTTTTGCCCTATCGCGCGCGCCACGATGTCCGTCGGGCCGCCTGCGGGGAAGGTGACGATGATCCGGATCGGCTTGCTGGGGTAGCTTTGCGCGCTCTCCTGCGCGTTGGCAGCGCCGGTCCACGTCGCAAGGGTCGCCGCGCACGCCAGGGCCAACCATGCCAATCCGTTCAATCCACGCTTCATCGCAATCCCTTCGGCTGTGTTTCGCGGCTGCGAGTTACAGCCGGGGTCACTCTATCAACGGCGGCGGATGCGACCTAGCAGCATCAGGGATAGGGGCATCGCGAATCCCGATGGTGCCGGCCGCCCTGCCGCCGGCGTTTCGTTTTCAGGGCTTGCCGGTCCTGTTCACAAGGCGTAGGCCGGCTGGTCCCGATCGAGCTTCCGGCGCAGCGCATCGAGATGGAGCCGGGCCCAGTGCTCGCGCTCGCGGCCGAACTGGCGCGCCGTGCCGGCGGCGATCTCGGGCGGTACGCGGCGCAGCGGGCGGTTGCAGCTCATCGCCTTGACCTGCAGTTCGGCGGCCCGCTCGAGGTAATAGAGGTGGTCGAAGGCCTGCGCCACGGTCGGCCCGACCACGATCACGCCGTGGTGCGCGAGGAACAGCACGTGCTTGTCGCCCATGGCGCGCGCGATCCGCTCGCCTTCCTCGCCGCCGTGCGCCAGGCCGTTGTAGCTGTCGTCGTACGCCACGTCGCCTGCGAAACGCAGCGCCTCCTGCGACGCCGGCTCCAGCCGCCCGCCCTCCAGCATCGTGATCGCCGTCGCGCAGGGCATGTGCGTGTGCAGCACGCAATGCGCGTGCGGATGCAGGGCGTGGATGCGCGAATGGATGTTGAAGGCCGCGAAGCCGGCATCGCCCGGCGCATCGCCCTCGCTGCGCCCGTGCTCGTCGACCAGCATCAGGTCGCTGGCCCGGGCTTCCGAAAAGTACATGCCCCAGGGGTTCAGCAGGAAGCGCAGCGGATCGGCGCTCACGCGCAGGCTGAAGTGGTTGCAGACGCCGGCCTGGCCGCCGAACATGGCGGTGCCGCGGAACACCGCGGCCAGGTCGCGCCGCTCGTCGATGTGGGAAAGGGTCATCGGGATCTTCGAAACGGGCCGCGCTCAGGCGGCGAAATGGCAGGCGACCTGGCGTCCGTCCGCCAGCGAAGCGAGTGCCGGGTCTTCCCGGCGGCAGCGATCCTGCGCCATTGGGCAACGCGGGGCGAAGCGGCAGCCGGCGGGAATGGCCAGCGGACTGGGCACGTCGCCGCCCAATACGTGGCGTTGGCGCGGCTCGTCCGGATGGGAGATCGGCACAGCCGACAGCAGCGCCCGGGTATAGGGATGCGAAGGCTTGCGGAACAGCTCGTCGGCCGGCGCGACTTCGACGATGCGCCCCAGGTACATCACCGCAATGCGCGTGGAGATGTGGCGCACGACCGAGAGGTTGTGCGAGATGAACAGATAGGTCAGGCCCAGCTCGCGCTGCAGGTCCTGCATCAGGTTGATGATCTGTGCCTGCACCGATACGTCCAGCGCCGATACCGCCTCGTCGCACACCACGAAGGCGGGTTTCAGCGCCAGCGCGCGCGCGATTCCGATGCGCTGGCGCTGGCCGCCGGAGAACTCGTGCGGATACCTGGAGGCGGCGCTGCGCGGCAGGCCGACCATGTCGAGCAAGCCGCCGATCCGGGTCTTGCGCTCGGCCGCGGTGCCGACCCGGTGGATGGCGAAGGCTTCCGCGATGATCGCTTCCACCCGCATGCGTGGATTGAGGGAGCCGTACGGGTCCTGGAAGATGATCTGCATGTGCCGGCGCCGCTCGCGCATCCGGGCGGCGTTCAGCGTCGTGAGATCGATCCCTTCATGCACGATGGAACCGGCGGTCGGCTCGATCAGGCGCAGCAGCAGCCGGCCGGTGGTCGACTTGCCGCAGCCGGATTCGCCGACCAGGCCCAGCGTCTCGCCGGGGCGGATGCTCAGGTCGACGCCATCCACTGCGCGCACGACCGGTTTGGCACCCAGGCTCGGCAGTCCGCCGCGCACGGGAAAGTGCTTGGTCAGGCCGCGCGCTTCGATCAGGGCGTTGGAGTCGGGGACGGCACTCATGAGATCGCCTCCAGGTCGCGGGGCGCCGGGGCGCCGGCCGCCTCGACATGCAGGCACGCCACCGAGTGGTCCGGCCCGAGCATCGCGCTTGCGGGCGGGGCCGCCTCGCAGGCGTCCGTGCGCAGCCCGCAGCGGGGCGCAAAGCGGCAACCGGGCGGCATCGCCCCGACGCCCGGCACCGAACCGTCGATCGTCACCAGGCGCCCGACCCGGCTGGACATCCTCGGCACCGACCGCAGCAGCGCGCGGGTATACGGATGCGCCGGCGCGTCGAACAGTTCGCGTACCGGCGCGGTCTCGGCCACGCGGCCGGCATACAGGACCAGCACGCGGTCGGCCACCTCGGCGATCACGCCGAGATCGTGCGTGATGAGCATCAGCGCCATCCCGGTGTCGCGCTGGATCGCGCGCAGCAGGTCCAGGATCTGCGCCTGGATGGTCACGTCGAGCGCCGTGGTCGGCTCGTCGGCAATCAGCAGCTGGGGGCCGCAGGCCAGCGCCATCGCGATCATGACCCGCTGGCGCATGCCGCCCGACATCTCGTGCGGGTAGGCGGCCAGGCGGCTCCTGGCCGACGGGATCTCCACGCGCTCCATCAGGTCGAGCGCGCGCCGGGTCGCCGCGTCCCCGCGCATGCCCAGGCGCCGCCGCAGCGTCTCCTCGATCTGTGCGCCGATGCGCATCACCGGGTTGAGCGAGGACATGGGCTCCTGGAACACCATCGCCATCTCGCGGCCGCGGTGCGCGCGCCAGGCCGACGCGCTGCCGGTGGTCAGCTCGCTGCCGCGCAGGCGGATGCTGCCGGCGCCGATGCGCACGCCGGACGGCAGCAGTCCCATGATGGCCAGCGCCAGCATGCTCTTGCCGCTGCCCGACTCGCCGACGACGCCGAGCACCTCGCCCGCTGCAACCTGCAGGCTGACGTCTTCCAGGATGCTGGGGCCCTGGCCCTTGTGGCCGAGGGTGGTGACCAGGCCCTGGACTTCGAGGACAGGCGTGTTCATGGGCCCACCTTGATGCGCGGATCGAGCAGGTCGCGCAGGCCATCGCCCAGAAGATTCAGCCCTAGCACGCAGACGACGATCGCCAGCCCGGGAAAGATCGTGACCCAGGGCGCCTCGACCATGAAGTCGCGGCCGTTGGCGATGATGCTGCCGAAGCTCGGCGCCGGCGGCGGCGGCCCGACGCCGATATAGGACAGCACCGCCTCGGCGAGAATGGCGCTGGCAAACACGAAGGTCAGCCGCACGATCAGCGGCGCCAGCGAATTGGCCAGCACGTGGAACCACAGGATGCGCCAGTCGCCGGCGCCCAGTGCGCGGGCGGCCTCGACGTATTGCATCTCGCGCATCACCAGCACCGAGCCGCGCACGATGCGCGCCGTGTGCGGCGTGGTCGCGACGCTCAGCGCGATCACCACGTTCGTCACGGACGCCCCCAGCGTGGCGCTGACGACCAGCGCGAGCAGGATGGCGGGGAACGCCATCAGCGCATCCATCACGCGCATGATCGGGCCGTCCAGGCGCTGGAAGTAGCCGGCCACGGCGCCGATCAGCGTGCCGAAGACGCCGGTCATGAGCACCACCATCAGGCCGATCTCCAGCGACAACCGGCCGCCGTAGATGACGCGCGACAGCACGTCACGGCCGAAATGGTCGGTGCCGAACCAGTGCGCGGCGCTCGGCGCCAGCAGCTTCAGGCGGAAGTTGCTGGCCAGCGGATCGTAGGGCGAAACGGCGCCGGCCAGCAGGGCCAGGGCCAGCACGACCAGCACCAGCGCGCCGCCGAAGGCGATCGAGGGATGGGCCAGCGCGCGGCGCGCCGCGCGGGCGGAGCTTGCCAGGGCGCTCACAGCCGCACCCTCGGATCAACCGCCGCATAGAGCAGGTCGACCAGCAGGTTGACCAGCACGAACACCGCGGCGAGGAACAGCATGCCGCCCTGGATCACGGGAAAGTCGCGGCTCATGATCGCGCCGATGATGAGGCGGCCCACGCCCGGCAGCGAGAACACCTGCTCGACGACCACGGCGCCTCCGAGCAGCGAGCCGGCGATGATGCCCAGCACGGTGAGTATGGGCATCATGGCGTTGGGCAGGCCGTGCCGCAGCACGACGTAGCCATGCGAGAGGCCCTTGGCATCGGCCGTGCGGATGAAGTCCTGGTGCAGCACGTCCAGCATGGCGGAGCGCGTCATGCGCGCGATGAAGCCGGTCTGCACCAGGGCCAGCGTCAGCGCCGGCAGCGTCATGGTGCGAAGCCAGCCGGTGAAGCTCTCGGTGATGGGCACGTAGCCGCCGGACGGCAGCCAGCCCAGGCCCACCGCGAACACCACGATCAGCACCAGGCCCAGCCAGAAGTCGGGCATCGACAGTCCCAGCAGCGAGGCCGTCATGACCGTGCGGTCGGCATGGCCGCCGCGGTGCATGGCGGCCACGATCCCAGCGCCGATACCGAGCAATGCGGCCAGCACCAGGGCCAGCGCCGCCAGCGACAAGGTCACGGGCAGCCGCTCCACGATGGCCTGGGTGACACTGCGCTGCAGCAGGATCGATTGCCCGAGGTCGCCGGTCAGGACGCGGCCGTACCACTGGAGCATCCGCCTGGGCAGAGGCTGGTTCAAGCCCAGCTCCTCGCGCACGCGGGCGACCTGCTCCTGGCTGGCGCTCGCATCGAGGAAGGCCGCGGCCGGATCACCCGGCACCAGCCAGATGACCGCGAACGACATCAGGGAGACCAGGAACAGCACCGGGATGGCCGCGAGGAACCGGCGCAGGAGATAGCGGGGCATGGTGCGCGCGGATGCGTCAGGTCACGGGGCGTCGTTGCGGGCTGCTGCTCACTTGTCGAGCGAGACGCCCCACATGCGCGGGATGCGGTACGGCTCGAAGTTGCGCAGCTTGGCCGTGCTGACCTGGAACACGCCGTAGTTGCCGACCTTGATGACGGTCACGTCGTCGACCACGTGCTGCTGGAAGGCGGCGAACAGCGCCTTGCCCTTCTCGGGGTTCATCTCGCCGCTGAAGGCGGTATAGAGCCGGTCGATCTCGGGATCCGGTTTCTGGTGCAGCTGGCCGCCGGTCCACGCCGACATCACCGTGCCCGGGCCTTCGAACGGCTGGATGCCGAAGCCGTGGGCGAACAGGTTCCAGCCCTGGGGCGACCAGCCGATCTTGACCGCGGTCGGCCAGTCGGTGACCTTGATGTCGACGTTGACGCCGATTTGCGCCAGCCGCTGCTGCACCACGGTGGCGGTGTCGGTGTTGGCGCGCAGGTTGTCCACCAGGAAGGTGAGCTTCTCGCCCTTGTAGCCGGACTTGGCAAGCAGCGCCTGCGCCTTCTTCAGGTCCGGCTTGTTGTAGGCCTGCAGGCCGGCGCCGGAATAGTCCTGCGCCTTCGGGTAGAGCCAGCCGCCATCGAGCTGGTAGATGTCGGGGTAGGAGATGGACATGATTTCTTCCATGTCCAGTGCCGCGACCACCGCCTGCCGGAAGGCGAGGTTGCTGGTGGGAGCGACCGCGTGATTGAGCTTGAGGATCTGGAACGAGAACGGCAGCAGCGGATAGACCTTGAAGCCCGGATTGGTCTCCAGGCGCTTCTTGGTCGGGCCGTCGACGGTTTCCACCAGCTGCACCTCGCCCGCTTGCAGTGCCGCCACGCGCGCGCCCGCTTCGGGCATGAAGCGGAAGGTCACCGTGTCCAGGATCGGGTCCTTGCGGCCGCCGAAGCCATCGCGCTTGGTGTAGTGCGGGTTCGGGACGTAGTCCTTGAAGCGCTCGAGCTTGACGTGGCTGTCGGGCGCGAGTTCGACGAACCGGTACGGGCCGGTGCCGATGAAGGAGATCTTGTTGGCGTCCTTGGCTGCTTCCTCGGCCGGGTAGATGGCCATCGGCGCCGTCGAGGTCGCCAGCGAGTCGAGCAGCGTCGCCTGCGGCTTCTTCAGCTTGATCACCACGTCGTTCGGGCCCTTGGCGGCGATGCTTTCCACCTCGGACAGCAGGTTCGCGTTGGCGCCGATCTTGCGATAGCGCTCCAGCGAGGCCACCACGTCGGCCGAAGTCATGACCTTGCCGTTGTGGAACTTCACGCCCTTGCGCAGGGCCAGGGTATAGGTCTTGCCGTCGGGCGAAACCGCCGCGCCTTCCGCCAGGTCGGGGATGGCCTTGCCGTTCTGGTCGCGCGCGTACAGCGTCTCGTAGATGTGCAAGGTGATGTTGCGCGCCGACTGGATGGTGGTGACCTGCGCATCGAGCGTCGGCGGCGCCTGCGTGATGGCCACGACGGCGCTGCCGCCGCGCGTTTGCGCATGCAGGCCCGTGTGCGGGAGCGACAGGGCGGCGGCCGTGGCCAGGGCCGTCAGCAAGAAGGATTTCCTGTTCATGCGAATCTCATCGTGAAGGGTTGGACGAAGGACGGACGAAGACTAGCAACGGGTTGGCGCGCAGGCGAATGCCGTCTGCGGATGGTGCGATGCCGCTGCCGTATCGCCGCCCCGTGCTCAGAGGCGGATGCCGATGTTCTTGGTCTGCACGTAGCCGAGGAGCGCCTCCTGGCCCTTCTCGCGCCCGTAGCCCGAACGCTTGGCGCCGCCGAACGGCGTCTCGACGCCGCCGACCCACCAGTCGTTGACGTAGACCTGGCCGGCGACCAGGCGGTCGGCCGTCCACAGCGCCAGGCTGAGGTCGCGCGTGAACACGCCGGCCGCCAGCCCGTAGTCCGTGCCGTTGGCGATGTCCACCGCCTCCTGCGGCGTGTCGAAGGGCAGGGCCACCACCACCGGCCCGAAGAATTCCTCCTGGGCGATGCGCATCGAGGGCGTGACGTCACGGAACACCGTCGGCTGCATGAAGTAGCCGGCCGTGCGCGCGGCACGCCGGCCGCCACAGGCCAGCACCGCGCCCTCGGCGACGCCGACGCTGCACAGCGTCTCCACCCGGTCCAGCTGGCGGCCCGAAATCAGCGGTCCGAGCTCGGCGCCCTCGGCGCCGGGGCCGATGCGGCGGGCCTGCGCCTCGGCCACCATCGCGGCAACGAAGGCGTCGTAGATCGAACGGTGCACCAGCACGCGGCTGGCGGCCGAACAGATCTGCCCGGCATGGGTGAAGATCCCGCGGGCGGCGCGGCTCGCGGCCAGCCCCAGGTCGGCGTCGGCGTGGACGATGGCAGCCGACTTGCCTCCCAGTTCCATCACGCAGGGCACCACGCGCTCGGCGGCGGCGCGCAGCACGCGCTTGCCGGTCTCGACCGAGCCGGTGAAGACGATGTGGTCCACGCCCGGATGCGCGGCCAGGGCCGCGCCGGTGTCATGGCCATAGCCGCAGATCAGGTTGAAGGCGCCGGCCGGCACCCCGGCCAGCACGCAGGCCTCGGCAAACTTGATCAGGCTCAGCGGTGAGTCCTCGGGCGACTTCAACACGACCGTGTTGCCGGTGACCAGCGCGCAGCACACCGAGCGTGCGCCGACCGGAAGCGGGCCGTTCCACGGCACGATCTGCGCGGACACGCCGAACGGCGCGTGCACCGTGAAATCCACCAGCCCGTCGCCCAGCGGGATCTGCCGGCCCTCCAGCTTGTCGGCCATGCCGCCGTAGTACTCGAGGTAGCGCACGGTCAGGGCCACTTCGTTGCGGCCGTTGGCGAGCGTCTTGCCGTTGTCCAGGCACTCCAGCTCGGCAATTTCCTCGGTCATGGTGCGCAACTTGCTAGCGATATCGAACATGAGGCGGCCGCGCTCGGCCGGTGTCAGCGCCAGCATGGCGCGCCGCTCGAAAGCTCGCCGCGCCGCGGCAACGGCCAGTTCCACGTCCTGCGGCATGGCACGCGCCACCTCGGCGATGGGCTCGCCGCTGGCGGGATTCAGGATGACAATGTGCTCGCCGGTGGCGCCGTCGCGCCATTCTCCGTCGATCAGGTTGCGCCAGCGGCGCTGGGGTGCGAAGGTCATGGGTGTGTGCTTGGTGGTGATGGGACGTGTCGTAAACGCGGCTTGCGCGCGCCGCCCCGGAGAAATACCTTTTCGCGGCGGCCAAGGCGAATGCCGTTTGATGATCGTGCGATGCTCCGCGGGCATCGCGACTTCGCAAGGAGCGGCGTGATGGAATTCAAATGGCTCGAAGACTTCCTGAGCGTGGTGGACACGCGCAACTTCACGCGTTCGGCCGAACTGCGCTTCACCACGCAGCCGGCGTTCAGCCGGCGCATCCGCAGCCTGGAAGAATGGGTTGGCACGGCCCTCATCGAGCGCTCCAACCCGATCTGCCTGACCCCGGCGGGGCAGAAGTTCCGCCCCGCAGCCGAGGAGGTCCTGCGCCGGCTGCTGCAGGTGCGCGAGGACATCCGCAGCCTCGACGGCGCGGCGGCCACCACCATCAGCATCACTGCCACCCACAGCGTGTCGCTGACCTTCTTCCCGCGCTGGATCCGCTGCATCGAGGAACGCAAGGGCGTCCTGTCCACGCGGCTCGATTCCAACCACCTCGAGGCCTGCGTGCAGGCGCTGCAGAAGGGCCGCGCCCACTTCATGCTGTGCCACGCGCCCAGCAGCGTCGACCTCCACCTGCCGCCGGACAACTACAGCTCCATCGTGGTGGGAAGCGACCGGCTGGTGCCGGTCTCCGTGCCCGACGCGGAAGGCGGTGCGCAGCACACCTTGCCGGGCAGCCGCAAGCAGCGGGCCCACTATCTCGCCTATGCGGAAACCTCAGGCATCGGGCGCGCGGTGGACCACATGCTGCAGCGGCGCGCCGCCCAGCTCCACCTGGAGCGCGTATTCGTGTCGCACCTGGCCGGGGTGCTCGAATCCATGGTGCGTGCCGGCCGCGGCCTGGCCTGGCTGCCGGAAAGCCAGGTCAGGGACGACCTGGCGGCGGGCCGCCTGGTCGCCGCCGGCGACGCCAGCTGGACCGTGCCTGTGGACATCCGGCTGTTCCGCCAGAACGAAAGCCTGGCGCCGAAATCGGAGGAGTTCTGGTCGGCCGTGGCCGACTGCGAGGCCGCAGGCGCATGGCGCGAGGCGCAGCCGGCATTGGCCGCCAATCCGGCGCCGGGTTAGCCTGCAAGCCCTTCATGGACCTGCACGGCGGCACCCTCGATGACCATCCACACTCCCCGGCGCGTCGCGCTGCTGGGCCTCATGCTCGAAAGCAACCGCTTCGCCCCCGTCACCACCCGCGAAGACTTCCTGAGCCGCCTCTACCTGGCCGGCGCGGAGATCGTCGCCGAGTTCGGCAGCATCGACTCGCGCCTGCCCGGCGAGATGCTGGGTTTTCGCAGCGCCATGGATGCGGGGTGCGCGTGGCAGCCGGTGCCCATCCTGATCGGGCAGTGCGAGTCCGGCGGCCCGCTGGACCACGCGTTCTACCGCGAGACGCTGGATGACATGCGGGCACGCCTGATCGCGGCCTTGCCGCTGGACGGCGTCTACATCGTCAACCACGGCGCCATGACCACCACCGAATGCCGCGATCCGGATGGCGAGATCTTCGCGATGGTGCGCGAGCTGGTCGGGCCGCAGGTGCCGGTGGTCGCCACCCTGGACCTGCACGGCAACGTGTCGCAGGCCATGGTGGATCACGCCGACGTCGTCATCGCCTACCGCACCAACCCGCACGTCGACATGGCCGCGCGCGGCGCCGAGGCGGCCCACGCGCTGCGCGAGATGTGGCAGGGCATGCGGCCGCACTCCGTGCTGGTGCGCCTGCCGATCGCGCCGCCCACCGTCACCCTGAGCACCGAGCGCGGGCCGTACGCCGACCTCGTCGCCTATGGCCAGAGCCGCATGGCCGCGGGAATCGTCAACGTCTCCATCCTCGGCGGCTTCGCCTTCGCCGACACCGAGAAGAACGGCCTGGCGGTCATCGTGACCAGCCGCGACAGCCTGCGGCAGGCGAAGGCGGTGGCCGACGACATCGCCTCGCATGCCTGGGCCGACCACCGCCGCTACCTGCCGGTCCTGACCGGACTGCGGCCGGCCCTGGAAACCGTGATGCGCGTTTGCGCATCGCCGGGCCTGCCGTCCGTGATCCTGGCCGACGTGGGCGACAACCCCGGCGGCGGTGGGCGCGGCAACACCACCTGGATCCTGCAGGGCTTGCTGGAGGCCGGCGCGCACGACGTGCTGATGGGCATCTTCAACGACCCCGCCCTGGCCGAGCAGGCCCATGCCCTGGGTGAAGGCGCCCGCTTCCTCGCCGTCTTCAACCGCGACGAGCAGGACGCGCGCTCGCGGCGCCTGGAGGTGCCGGCCACGGTGCTGCGGCTGCGCGATGGCGACTGCGTGGGGCGCCGCGGACTGTATGCCGGGCGCCCGGTGAACCTCGGCCCCAGCGCACTCCTTGCCGTGGGCGGCGTCCGGGTGGCGGTGGTGTCGGTCCGCACCCAATGCGCGGACCCGGCGTTCTTCGAGATGTTCGGCGAAGACCCGGCCCGCGCCCGCGCCGTGGTGGTGAAGTCACGCGGCCACTTCCGGGCCGGCTTCGACGAGATCTTCAGCGGCGACCGCGTCATCGAGGTCGACGCGCCCGGCCTCACCTCGCCGGTGCTTGCGCGCTTCGATTTCCGGCACCTGCCGCGGCCGGTGTTCCCGCTCGACGCCGCCCCCGACTGGGCGCCGGCCTGAACCGCGTGGGCTCCCGGGCGTGTGCGGTGCACCCCTGCCGCGCAATCCCAGGGAGTTCCGCTGATTCGTTAGCGAAGGCCGCCGTGCCAGGAGCGCGCTCGCAAGGGCACCGCCTCCCTGTCACGCAGTGACCACCAGCGTGCCGCTCATGTCCTCATGCCCGTTGCCGCAGAACACGTCGCACAGGAAGGTGAAGCTGCCGGCGCGGTCCGGCGTGAAGCGCACCACGGCTTCCTGCCCGGGCACGATGTCCGCGCGCACGCCAAAGTCCGGCAGGTTGAATCCCATGGGAACCTCGGGTGCGCGCAGGCGCAGCACCACCGGGTCGCCGACGCGCACGCTGATCGT
This sequence comes from Ramlibacter sp., assembly GCA_028292195.1. GTDB lineage: Bacteria > Pseudomonadota > Gammaproteobacteria > Burkholderiales > Burkholderiaceae_C > Ramlibacter. The sequence continues at coordinate 11,591 of JAQGMU010000007.1, forward strand.
CGCGGGCTCGAACGCGAACTTGCGCGCCACCATGCGCAGCTCCCGCGGCGCGCCCGCGCTGTTGGCCGGCAGCTGCGCGAGCAGGGCCGCCGGCGCGGCCAGCAGCAGCAGGCGCCGGACTCGATCGCAAGCCATCGTTCAGCCGCCCGTCACCGGCAGTTCGGCCAGCACGTAGCGCGCCGCGCGCGGCTGCGCTTCCACTTCGCGGAACCCCAGGCCGCGATAGGGCTGCGCGGCGTCCCAGGGCAAGGGCGTGCGCTTTGGCTGCGATCCGGGCGCGGGCAGCGGAAACATCAGCGACTTCGCCGAGTGATGGGCGACGGTGCCGGTCATGCGATGGTGTTCCTGGTGGATGTGGCCGTAGAACACCGTCACGTTGGGCCGCGTCTGCAGCAGCTCCACCGCCCGGGCGCCATCGCGCGTGGCCCAGTCCCACTGCGGATAGAGGTCGAACAGCGGCCGGTGCGTGAACACCACGATCGGCGTCGCCGCCGTCTGCGCCTGCAGGTCCGCGGCCAGCCAGGCCAGTTGTTCGTCGCCGAGCCGGGCGGCCGGGTCGCTCACGTTGTCGAGGACGATGAAGTGCACGCCTTTGTGGTCGAAGGTGTAGCGGGTGGCGCCGAACTGCTCGCTGAAGGCCTTGCCCTGGTCGAGCGCGGCGTCGTGCTCGCCCGGGATGTAGCGCACGTCGCGCACGGCCAGGCCGGCCGCGATTTGCCGGAACTCGGCCAGCCGCCGGCGGCGCTCGCGGCCATCCTCCGTCGTGTGCGTGAGGTCGCCAGTGAAGATGACGAAGTCCGGCGGCTCGGCCAGCGCGTTGACGGTCGCGATCGCCTTGGGTAGCGTGCCGCGCGCGTCCGGGTTCTCCGGGCCTTCGAAGCCCCAGTGGGTGTCCGAGAGCTGCACGAAATAGAAGTCGTCGCCGCCGGCGGCACGCGCGCCGCGCAGCGACGAAGCGAACACCGCCCCGCCGAAGGCGGAGAGCTGCAGGAATTGCCTGCGATCGAGATGTGCCATGGCGGCCTCCTTGGTTGGGGGGCGCGGCGCGGATTTGCACCGTCCTGCAAGCAATACCTCCGCGGTCCGGCCCCCATTCCAGCGACCCCAACGCCGGCAAGGACAAGGCGCGCCCGGGAATAAACTGGCCCCGGCCGCGGTATGGACCTGCGAGAGGACGACCCGTGATCGACGAGGCCGAACTGCGCCGCTTCGAGCGGCTCGCGCTGCCGCACCTGGATGCGGCCTACAACCTTGCACGCTGGCTGACGCGCAACGACGACGATGCGCAGGACGTGGCGCAGGAGGCGATGCTGCGGGCGCTGCGCTACTTCGGGGCCTTTCGCGGCGACAACGTGCGGCCATGGCTGCTGCAGATCGTGCGCAACACCTGCTGGGACTGGCTGCGCGAGAATCGGCCGGCCGAGGTGACGCAGTTGGAGGACCTGGACGAAGGCTGGGCCGGGCGCCTCGAGCCCAGCGCCCCGGCCGCGGACGAGCCGCACGTGGCCGCCGCGCGGCGTGACGAGCGGAACGGCCTCAACCGGGCGCTCGCGGCGCTGCCGGTGCATTACCGCGAGGTGCTGGTGCTGCGCGAGCTGGAAGACCTGTCCTACCGCCAGATTGCCGCGATTACGGAGGTCCCGGTCGGGACCGTGATGTCGCGGCTGGCCCGAGCGCGCAGCCAACTGCGCCAGGACCTGCTGCGCGAGGGCCGGTCGCCGTTGCGCGCCGTGCCCCGCGCCGCCAATGAAAGCGCCAAGCCATGAGCCATGTCCCCGATCTCCTGCAGCTGACCGCCTTTGTCGATGGCGAACTCGAGCTGACGCGCCAGCTCGAGATCGAGGCGCAGGCAGCGTCCGACCCGGCGCTGCGCGCGCAGCTGGAGCGCCTGCGCGTGCAGCGCGAGGCCCTGCGCAGCCAGGC
>JAQGMU010000010.1 GCA_028292195.1 Ramlibacter sp.
GTGGCGGAGATGAGCCGCTTCCGCTCCACCAAGGAAATCAACGTCGCCCTGAAGGGGCTGGAGGACGGCACCATCGACATCGTGGTGGGCACCCACAAGCTGCTCTCGCAGTCGACGAAGTTCAAGAACCTGGGCCTGCTGATCATCGACGAGGAGCACCGCTTCGGCGTGCGCCACAAGGAGGCGGTGAAGGCGATGCGGGCCGAGGTCGACGTGCTGACGCTGACCGCCACGCCGATTCCGCGCACGCTGGGCATGGCGCTCGAAGGGCTGCGCGACCTGTCGGTGATCGCCACCGCGCCGCAGCGGCGCCTGGCCATCAAGACCTTCGTGCGCAACGAGGGCACCGGCGTGATCCGCGAAGCGGTGCTGCGCGAGCTGAAACGCGGCGGCCAGGTCTACTTCCTGCACAACGAGGTGGACACCATCCAGAACCGGCGCGAAGCGCTGGAGCGGCTGCTGCCGGAGGCACGCATCGCCGTCGCCCACGGCCAGATGCCGGAGCGCGAGCTGGAGCGGGTGATGCGCGAGTTCATCGCGCAGCGCCACAACGTGCTGCTGTGCTCCACCATCATCGAGACCGGCATCGACGTGCCGAGCGCCAACACCATCGTCATCGCCCGGGCCGACAAGTTCGGCCTGGCGCAGCTGCACCAGCTGCGCGGCCGGGTCGGGCGCAGCCACCACCAGGCCTATGCCTACCTGATGGTGCCGGACATCGAGGGCCTGACCAAGCAGGCGGCGCAGCGGCTGGAAGCGATCCAGCAGATGGAGGAACTCGGCTCCGGCTTCTACCTGGCGATGCACGACCTGGAAATCCGCGGCGCCGGCGAGGTGCTGGGCGAGAACCAGAGCGGCAACATGCTGGAGGTGGGCTTCCAGCTGTACAACGAGATGCTGTCGGAGGCGGTCAGGTCGCTCAAGAGCGGCAAGGAGCCGGACCTGCTGGCGCCGCTGTCGGTGGCCACGGAAATCAACCTGCATGCGCCGGCGCTGCTGCCGGACGACTACTGCGGCGACGTGCACCTGCGGCTGTCTTTCTACAAGAAGCTGGCCACGGCGAAGAACGTCGATCAGATCGACCGCCTGCTGGAAGAAATAGTCGACCGCTTCGGCAAGCTGCCGCCGCAGGCGCAGACGCTGATCGACGTCCACCGTCTCAGAGTCCTGGCGCGCCCCTATGGCGTGGTGAAGGTGGACGCGGCGCCGACCATGATCCACATCACCTTCAAGCCGAACCCGCCGATCGAACCGCTGGCCATCATCCAGCTGGTGCAGAAGAACAAGCACATCAAGCTGGCCGGCAACGACAAGCTGCGCATCGAGAAGTCGCTGATCGAAGTCAGGGACCGGGCCCAGATGGTGCGCGACGTGCTGAAGTCGCTGGGGCAGCCGAAGGTGGCGGAGCCGGCCTGAGCCGGCGCGGCGAGCGTCAGTCGCTGCCGGCTGCGCGCTGCAGCAACTCCGGATTGACGATCACCAGGTTGCGCGGCCCCGGCAGCAATACCTCCCGCTTCGCCAGCACCTCCAGCACGCGTCCCACGGTTTCCGGCGGCACGCCCAGGAAGCCGGCGATGTCCGCCTCCGACAGGTGCAGCCGCAATCCTCGCGGCGATGCGCCGCGGACACGCGCCCGTACCGCGAGGCTGGCAAGGAACGCGGTGATGCGCCGCACCGGATGCAGGGCCGCCAGCCGGCTCGCCTGGGCGCGCTCGCGCAGCAGCTCGCGGCTCACCATGTCCCACAGCCGGCCCAGGCAGGTGCGACTCTCGAGGCCGGGCCTGCCGTCCACCCCGCAGCGCATGACGCACAGTTCCGAGTCTTCGAGGGCGACGAGCTGCAGGGGCCGGCCGCCGCTGATCACTTCCCCAGGAAAGTGCAAACCGCACGGGTGAGCGGTACCGGCAGCGCCGGTCGCGATCGACTTGAAGGACCCGCTGCGGACCACGCGCAGGAACGAACCTGGCTGCTGCACGACTTCGCCGGCCCGCACCAGGCGCCGGCCGGCCAGCACGGCCAGCAGTTCCCGGGTGCCCGCTTCCGCCGCCACCCCGCCTATGCACCGGTCGCGCACTGAGCACGTCATGCACAGGCTGGCCTTGGCCGGGGCATCCGCCGCCGAAGCCGCCGCCACCGCGAACGCATCCCTCCCGGGCCCGGCAGCCTGCCCGCCCATGACACTGCAGTCCATGCGAGTCCCTTCCCGTGCCCCACCTGCGCCAGCGCGCGCGGCGGGTCTCACTGACCAGTTCGCATGATGGATACGGTCGAGCGCCGGCCGCTATGTACTTGTACCTAAGGGCCCTCGGTAGTTGCCTGCGAGTTCACGCCCGCCGGGAGGCGTAGGCGATAAGTTCCGCGCCACTGCGCAGCTTGAGCTTTTTCTTCATGTTGGCGCGGTGGATGTCCACCGTGCGGACGCTCAGTTGCAGTGCCGTCGCGATTTCCTTGGTCGTCTTGCCGGTACGAAGCAGTTCCAGCACCTGCAGTTCGCGGGCGCTCAGGGACGACAGGACGTCGCCTGCCCGCTGCCGCCCGGCCGTGTTGCGGCGCAGGTGGCGGTCGACCAGCTTGGCGTTCAAGGTCGGACTCGCCCAGGTGCCGCCCTGCAGGATGGTGAGTACCGCCGGCACCAGGTTGGCCTGCACGCTGCCCTTCATCAGGTAGCCGTTGGCGCCCAGTGCCAGGGTCTGCTCGCCATAGAGCATCTCGTCCTGCATGGTGACCACCAGCAGGCCCCGCGATTCCTGTGCCTGCACCAGTGCCCGCACGGTGTCGAGGCCGGTCGAATCGCCCAGGCCCATGTCGCTGATCACGAGGACCGGGCGCAGCCGCCGGATCTGCGCCAGTCCGGCCTGCAGGCTGTCGGCCCACCCCACCAGCAACACCTGCGGACAATGCAATAGCAGGGCCTCCAGCCCGAGCCGGACGATGTCGTGGTCGTCGATGATGAAGACCGAGTGCATGCTCCCCCTCGCATTGCTGGCCCCATCTTAGGCCGACCGCGGCGGCTTCGCATTGCCGGCCGATGCGACAATTGGCGGATGCCCGTGCAAGAAATTTCACCTGGCCTCGTCATCCAGGGCTTCACGCCGCCGCTCGCGCTGCAGGACTTCAAGCTGATCGCGTTCGACATGGACTCGACGCTGATCAACATCGAGTGCGTGGACGAGATCGCCGACGCGGTCGGGCGCAAGGAGGAGGTGGCGGCCATCACCGAGGCGGCGATGCGCGGCGAGATCACCGACTTCAAGGACAGCCTGCGCCGGCGCGTGGCCCTGCTCGAGGGCGTGACGGTGGCCGACATGGAACGGGTCTACACCGAACGGCTGCAACTCAACCCCGGCGCCGAGAACCTGGTGCGCGCGTGCAAGGCCGCGGGCCTCAAGGTGCTGCTGGTCTCCGGCGGCTTCACCTTCTTCACCGACCGCGTGCGCGACAGGCTGGGCATCGACTTCACCCGCTCCAACGTGCTGGAGATCCGTTCCGGCGCCAACTGCGGCGAGCTGACCGGCCGGATGGTCGACCAGCCCTGGGGCGACATCTGCGACGGCGCCGAGAAGCGCAGGATGCTGCTCGAGACCTGCGCGCAACTGGGCATCACGCCCAGGCAGGCCATCGCCGTGGGCGACGGCGCCAACGACCTGCCGATGATGGATGAGGCCGGGCTCTCGGTGGCCTATCACGCCAAGCCGAAAGTGCGCGCGCAGGCGATGGTGGCGATCAATTCCGGCGGGCTGGACCGGCTGCTGGAAGTGGTGAAGTAGGTGGCGGTGGGTGACGATGGGTGTCGGTGGGGTCGCTGCGCGAACCCACCCTACATTCGTTCCACTACAGGCCGGCCGGCCTCCACGTTGAACGTCGCGCCGGTGGCGATGCGGCTGTCGCGCCGCGTGACGTCGTCCACCAGCCGCAGCTGCACCTGCAATCGGCCTGGCGTGAAATCGGCCAGGCCGTAACCGCGCTGCATCGCATCGGCGTGGATGAAGTGCGGATTGGGCGCCAGGCGCTCGGCCACGCGCTCCGGCTCGAACGAGCGCGCGGTGATGCTGGTGCCGCAGAACTCCACGCCCAGCGCCGCGCTCTCCGGCCGGTCGTAGTCGGCCTTCACGTGGCCGACCCAGTTCTCGTGCACGTCGCCGCCGAACAGCACCGGGTTGGCCGGGCGCTGCTGCTGCAAGGCATCCAGCAGGCGCCGGCGTGCCGCCCGGTAGCCGTCCCAGCCGTCGTTCCACAGCATGCGGCCCGGTCCCGGACGGAAGTCGCGCTGGCCGAACAAGGTCGACTGGCCCAGCAAGGTCCAGGTGGCGCCGCCTTCCGCGAGGCGCTCGGCCAGCCAGCGTTCCTGCGCGGATCCGAGCAGCGTGCGCTGCGGGTCGTCCCAGCTGGTGCAGGTTTCCGGGTCCAGCGTCGCCGAGCCGCGGCCCGGCGGGCTACAGGCCTGAGGCGCGCGGTACTGGCGCGTGTCCAGCAGGCACAACTGCGCCAGCCGGCCGAAGCGCTGCGAGCTGTGCAGGCGCAGCTCGGCGCCTTGCTCCAACCCTTGCAGCGCGCGCACCAGCACCGATGCGCGCAAGGGCATGTGCTCGTAGTAGGCCTGGTAGGCAGCGGCGCGGCGCGCCGGGAAATCCATGCCGGGCGGGTTCTGGCCCGAGAAGCCGCCGGCGTAGTCGTTCTGCACCTCGTGGTCATCCCAGGTGAACAGCCAGGGGCAGGCCGCGTGCATGGCCTGCAGGTCGAGGTCGCCCTTGTGGAGCGCGTAGCGGGCGCGGTACTGGTCCAGCGTCACCGTGGTGACGCCGTCGGTCATGCGCACGGGGCGGGCCGAGCGCGCGTATTCGTAGATGTAGTCGCCGAGGAACAGCACATAGTCGGGCGCATCGGCGCGCATGTGCCGGTAGGCGCTGAACCAGCCGTGCTCCCAGCGCTGGCAGGAGGCATAGGCGAGCCGCAGCCGCTGCAGCGGCGCGCCGGCGGCCGGCAGCGTGCGCGTGCGGCCCACGGTGCTGGCCCAGGGCCCCGCCATGAAGCGGTAGCAGTAGGACCGGTCCGGCCGCAGGCCGCCCGCCTCCACGTGCACGGCGTGCGCCAGTTCCGGCAAGGCCTCGGCCTGGCCCTGCTGCACGATGCGCGCGAAGCCCTCGTCCTCGGCCACCTCCCAGCGAACGGTGGCGCGCGCACCGGCCAGCTCGCGCGCCAGCAGGCGCGTCCATAGCACCACCGAATCGGCATCCGGCGAGCCGCTGGCGACGCCCAGCGTGAACGGGTTGTCGGCGATGCGCGGCTGGCTCCAGGCGCTGCGCGGCAACCAGCCGGCGGCCGCGGTGGCCAGCGCCAGCCGCAGCAGTTCCCGCCGCGGCAGCGGCACTCCGCTCACGCCGGCGCCTGTCCGGTGCCCGCCGGCCAGCGCTTCACCTGGCCGAGGGCGCTGGCGCGCCAAAGCAGGAAGCCCACGATCGACAGGTTCAGCAGGTTCCAGCCGATGCCGTTCAGGAAGGCTGCATGGTAGGAACCGGTCCAGTCGAACACCGCGCCCGAAAGCCAGCCTCCCAGCGCCATGCCGAGCAGCGTCGCCATCAGCACGGTGCCGACGCGGGCCCCGGCCTCGCGCGGCGGGAAGTACTCGCGCACGATGAGCGCATAGGCCGGCACGATGCCGCCCTGGAACAGGCCGAACATGCCCGACACCAGGTACAGCGACACCAGCCCGTCCGACGGCAGGAACATCAGCAGCGCCAGCCCCTGCAGCATCGAACCGAGCAGCAGCGTGCGCAGGCCGCCGATGCGGTCGGAGATCCAGCCGGAAGCGAGCCGGCTCACCACGCCCATCGCCAGCATCAGCGACAACATCTCGGCGCCGCGCGCCGCGCCGAAGCCGAGGTCGCCGCAGTAGGCCACGATGTGCACCTGCGGCATCGACATCGCCACGCAGCAGGCCACGCCTGCCACGCACAGCAGCCCCAGCAGGACGTTCGGGTGCAGTCCCAGCGGCCGGGCCGAGGCCAGGCTGCTGCCGGGCGCGGCGACTGCGACGACGGGCGCCTGCGGCGGCGGCCGGCGCCGCAGAACCAGGGCCAGCGGCAGCATGCTGGCGATGCAGAACACGCCCAGGCCGACATAGGTGGCACGCCAGCCATAACCGGCGATGAAGTGCTGCAGCACCGGCGGCCACAGCGCGCCGGCGGTGTAGTTGCCGCTCATGCAGATGGCCAGCGCGATGCCGCGGCGGCGGTCGAACCATTGGGAGGTGTCGGCCACCAGCGGTGCGAAGGTGGCCGAGGTGCCGAGCATGCCCACCAGCAGCCCCTGCACCAGGCAGAACACCGCCAGGTTGGGAGCCAGGCCGGACAATGCGAAGCCCGCTCCCAGGCCCACCGCCCCCAGCATCACCGGCGCCATCACGCCGAAGCGGTCGGCCAGCCGGCCCATGAGGATGCCGCCCAGGCCGAAGCCGATCATGGTGAGCGTGTAGGGCAGCGAGGCGTCGGCGCGCGCCACGCCGAATTCCTGCTGGATGCGCGGCAACACCACGGTGATCGAATACATGCCCGAGCCGCCTATCGTCATCAGCAGCAAGGAGATGCCCAGGCGCCACCAGGCGTAGGCCGATTCGATGTCCTGGCGGGTTGCAGTTTGCATGACGGGATTGGAACCTACCAGGAGCGCCGGGCATCGCCGCCCCGACCTAGGGCTTTCCACGAGGAAACCGGGATCCGGCGATCAGGCCAGGGCCAGCTCCGCGTCGGCGCGCGCCTACGGGCGCGGATGCCGGTCAACTACGCCCTGCCGAGCCGGCCGCGTCGTAAGCTCAGGCGATCCACTACGGGACCGCCATGGAACGCTCTGCGCCGCGCCACTTCTCGATGGTCAGGGAATTCCACCTGGCCGATTTCTTCACCCTCGGCAACGCCGCCTGCGGCGTCGGCGCCATCCTGCTGGCGATGCTGTTCATGGCCAGCGGCCACCGCGAACATTTCCTGGCGGCGGCGGTACTGGCGCCCGCGGCTTTCATCCTCGACGTGCTGGATGGCCGCATCGCCCGCGCCCGCCACACGAATTCGGCGCTGGGCCGCGAGCTCGATTCGCTCTCGGACGTGATCTCGTTCGGCATGGCGCCGGCGGCGCTCGGCTTCGCGGCCGGCATGCAGGGCGGCTGGGACGCGGCGGCGCTGGTCTACTTCGTCTGCTGCGGCGTGAGCCGGCTGGCGCGCTACAACGTCACCGCGGAGCAGCTGGCGGGCGACGAATCGGGCAAGGTGAAGTACTTCGAAGGCACGCCCATTCCGACCAGCGTGGTGATCGTCGGCCTGCTCGCGTGGGCGGCCTGGGAGGGGCGGATCGAGGAGAGCCTGTGGGGCGGGGTGCTCGATCTCGGGCCCTGGGAATTGCATCCGCTGGCGCTGTTGTTCGTGGCGTCCGGGAGCTTGATGATCAGCAAGACGCTGAGGATTCCGAAGCTCTGACGGGATCGCTGGGGTTCCCTTCGGTCACCGCCAGCCTACGCCAGGTTTCATGGCGCTTCCGACCGCATGTGACGCTGGCGCGCAAGGCCCAAGGCGCACGCGTGCCCGAGCTTGCGACCATCCGCTGGCTCGCCGGCCCGCAATACGCCTTGCTGCGTTCGCTGCCGGGCGGCCAGGGCTACGTGCCGGTTCAGGCCTTCGCCTGAGCGGCCGACTTGCGGGCGGCGGCGATGGCCGCGCGGGCGGCCAGCTCCGCGTTCAGACCCTGCTCCAGCGGCGAGCGGCACAGGCCGGCGTGCTGGTATTGCAGGTTCTCGTACAGTTCCGCCGTCGCCGGCGAAGCCCCGAGCACCGCTTCCAGCGCGGCGTCATACGGTGCGGCGACCAGCGCTTCGCGCAGGTGGTCCACCACGCCGAGGTATTGCTGCGCGTCGACCGGGACGGGGCTGCCGTCCAGGCGCTCGAGCATGCGGGCGAGCATGATGAGGTTCTGGGGTACGGTGGTGTTCATGCATCGCAGCTGGGGCCTGGCGCGGCCATTGCAAGGGCCGCTGCCGGCGGGGGCCCTCAGCGCCGCGGGATCCGCGGCGTCCGCGGGTCTTCGCTGTCCTCGAACGACTGGGTCGGCTCGAAGTCGGGCCGGTCCGGTTCGCTCTTGACCGCGTCGGCCATCGCGGCGTCGCGGATGGCGAACAGCGCCTTCAGGTCGGTCTGCACGTCCTCTTCCGACCGCGACAGCTCGGCGCCCATGGCGTCATCGGTGGGCGCGAAGGGCCGCACCTGGTCGGCCGCCACGAGAGGAGCACGGGCCGGGGCATGGCCCGCGGTGCCTGCGGCCTTGAAGCCCGAGGCGCCCGGCGCGGGCGTCGTCGCGCCATGGCCCTCGAATTCCCAGCCCACGCTCACCAGCCAGTCGCGGGCACGCGGCTCGAAGCGGGCCAGCTCGGACAGGAAGCTGTCCTGGAACGCGAACACGTAGCCAAGCAACTGTTCGTGCGCCTGCCGGACCACGAAGTTCACGAGCAGGCCGGCGCGGCCGGTCCGGTTGATCGTGGAGAGGATGCGGCATTCGATCCAGTCGGACGGGATGCCGTGCTTGCGCATGGTGTCCCGCGTGACCACCTGGATCAATTCGCGGCGCGGCGCATTGCGCGAGGTTTCAGCCTCGTTGCTGGTGCTGCCGGTTTCGTGGAACTGCGCCGACTCCGGCCCCGCCTGCGAGTCGCGTTGCGTTCCGTTAGTACCAAAGAGTCGCTTCAACAGGCCCATGCAGCCAATTGTGCGTCATTCCCTCAGCTGGAACCTCATTTGGGTGCCGGCAAGGTCCAGGACGTCTTGGTCCGACAACAGCACCGAGTCGTCGCCCAGCGGCTTGCCGTTCAGGAGCGGCACGCTGTTGCCCGCGAGGTGGGTGACGAAGAAGCCATTGCGGCGGTGCGCCACCGACACCACCGCAACGCCCGGCCGACCGAAGGTGGTGACGGCCTTGACGACCGGCACTTCCAGGCCGGCGGAGGAGCCGGAGATGACGGCGAAGGTGGCCTGCAGCTGCGTGGGCATGAGGCTGTCCGGCCCCGCCATGAAGGTCTGGGTTTCGCCGAAGCCGGAGCTGGGCGCCTCCGAGGCCTGCAGGTACTTGATGCGGTAGGGGCCGATGGAGATGACATCGCCGTCGCGCAGCTTCGTGCGTTCGCGCACCATGTGGTCGTTGACGTAGGTGCCGTTGGTGCTGCCCAGGTCCTGCAGGTAGACGTCGGCCACGCCGACCAGGTCGAAGGAGCAGTGCTGCCCGCTCACGACCAGGGTATCGAGGACGATGTCGTTGCCGTCCTTGCGGCCCAGCGTCGTGCGGTCCTTGGTCAGGTAGACGTGCTTGACTTCCACGCCCTTCACGCTTGCGATCAGTTGCGGCATTCGAACCTCCAATGCCGCGGTTGCGGCTCGCGGCCCATGCTAGCGCCGGGGGCCGCCCGCTTCAAGTGCGGTTGAACCTAGCAGACAGGCACTATCGGCTGCCGCGAGCTGGATTCCGTGCGAAATGGACGTGTTGCCCAGGGGAAAGGCCATGGGGGCATGATCGCGATTGACGCGCGCCGCCCCCCGCCCTACGCTGGAGTCCGTACCTGTCAGGCCAAAGGCTTCCATGTTCAAGCACATCCTGCTGGCCACCGACGGCTCCGCCGCCTGCGACCAGGCCACCCGCACCGCCATCGCCCTCGCGCGCACCCACGGCGCGCGCCTGATGGCCGTCAACGTCGTCGATCCCTACCCGTACCTGGGCATCGGCCAGGCCAACCCGCTGGGCTTCCAGGCCTACATCGCGGCGGCCCACACGCACGCCGGCAAGGCGCTGGCGCGGGCGGCCGAACTGGCCGACGACGGCGGCCCGCCGGTGGCGCTGGAATCGCGGATCGTGGAGGAAGCCACGGCCGCCCACGGCATTGCCCAGACCGCGCTCGACGAGGGAGCCGACCTGGTGGTGATCGGCTCGCACGGCCACGGCGCGCTGCGCAAGATCGTCCTGGGCAGCGTCACCAGCCGCGTGCTGGCGGAAGCGACGATGCCGGTCCTCGTCGTCCGCTAGGCGATCACGCCGGCGCCGGCGCCGCGCAGGGTGGCCAGCAGTTCGCCCCAGCGCTGGCCGTGCTCCGCATGCAGGCGGCTGCCGGCCGCCAGCACCGGCTGGAACTTCCAGCCTCGCACCTGCGCCGCCTCGAACCAGGCCCGTGCCGGCTGGCGCGCGATCCACACCGGCGTGCGCCACGCACCCCAGGGTTCGGCGGTGCGCGCCAGGTCGGGGCTCGCGTCCAGCGCGCCCTGCGGATAGGACAGCAGCCCGTAACGCCGCGGCGTCGAGGGCTGGCGTGGGCCGTCGTCGAAAGACTCGAAGGTGGTGCCGTCTTCCAGCGCCGCGGGCAGCAGCTCGCGCGCCACCAGGTGCTGGGCCGCCGCCTCCGGGGTTCCGGCCTTCTGGTGCAGCACCGGCCGCAGCTCGAAGCCGGTCAGGCCGCTGGCCCGCAGCGCCTGCGCCGCCTGCGGCCCCAGCACGTATTCACCGGTCCACTCGTCGACGTGGCTGATCGCGCTTTCGGCCACCGGCTTGCTCAGGTAGATGCGCTGCGGCAGCCGCACCGCCCAGCGGCTGGCGGTGGAGTGGAGCGTGTCCTGGTGGTAGGCCGTCATGGTGGCCTTGGAGTCGGCCCGGCTCTGCCCGATGGTGCTGCGGCACAGGGCTTCGAAATGCGTGCAGGATTCCAGTTCGGCCGGCGTGCACTGCAGGTCGCGCAGGAAGCTGACGGCCTCGCCATCGGCCAGCTGCAGCAACCGGGGCAGCACCGGGCCGGCGGCGTCGAAGAAGCGGGGGAAGAGGTAGCCGACCGCCGGATTCGGCTTGGCGCCCAGCGCTTTGGCCAGGGCCTCGTCGGCCGCCACACGGTGCGCCAGGCCCGGGCTGCAGGGGCGCAGGGCAAGCAGGATTTTCATGGCCGCAATGGTAGCCGCTCGGTTCATAGCCTTTTCCGGGCTGGGCGCGGAACCGCTCAGGCAGCCGTGCGAAACTGCGCGCCGCATGTCCGCAACCTCTTCTCCCGCGCGCCCGCTCGCCATCGCGACAGCCGGCCTGGTGGCCCTGGCCGTCGCCATGGGCATCGGCCGCTTCGCCTTCACGCCGCTGCTGCCGATCATGATGGCCGAGGGCAGCGTCACCCTGCCCGGCGCCAGCCTGCTGGCCAGCGCCAATTACTTCGGCTACCTGCTGGGCGCCATCGCCTGCACCTTCCAGCCCTGGCTGTGGACGCGCCTGGGCTGGACACCCGCCGTCAACGGGCCAGCCCTGGTGCGCGCAGGGCTCGTGGCCACCGGCATCCTCACCGCGGCGATGGCCTGGCACTGGCCGGCCGGCTGGGTGCTGTGGCGCTTCGCCGCCGGCCTGGCCAGCGCGGTGGTGTTCCTCTACACCTCCGGCTTCTGCCTGGACCAGCTGGCGCGTCGCCAGCTGCCGGCGATGGGCGCGCTGATCTACACCGGCCCCGGCCTGGGCATCGTGATCAGCGGACTGGCCGCCAGCGCGATGGTGGCCTGGCAAGCGCCGGCGGCGTTCGGCTGGGTCGCGTTCGGCGTGCTGGCGCTGGCGCTGAGCGCCATGGTCTGGCCGGTGTTCGACGCTCGCCGCGCGGTGCCGGCCGCGGTCCAGG
>JAQGMU010000039.1 GCA_028292195.1 Ramlibacter sp.
GGCGCTCTGGTAGGGTGGGTTCGCGACAGCGACCCCACCGTTGCGCGAAAGCGCTACACCCAGCCCAAGGCGCCCACGACCGCCCCTGCTCCCAACACCCACAACAGGTGCACCCGCGTGCGCCAGACGACCAGCGTGGTCACCGCAGTGATGGCCCACGTGTGCCAGTTCCCGATCTCGTAGCCATTGGCCGTGGCCAGGATCCAGCCCGTCGCCACCAGCAGCGCGACCACCAGCGGCGCCAGGCCCTGCTTGAAGGCGCGCACGGCGCGCAGGTCGCGGTTGCGGTGGCTCCATTGCGCGGTCGCGTAGGCCAGGATCGAACTCGGGACCATGATCCCGACCAGGCAGATCAGCATGCCGAGCAGCGCGGTGGGCAGCCCGCCGGCGTTCAGGCCGACGTTCCAGCCCATGAGGCCGGTGAACAGCACATTCGGACCGGGCGCCGCTTGCGCGATGGCGATCGAGTCGCTGAACTGCCGGTCGGTGAGCCAGCCCTGTTCCTGCACCAGGAAACGGTGCATGTCGGGCGCGGTGGTGAGGGCGCCGCCCACGCACAGCAGGGAGAGCGAAAGGTAGTGCCCCAGCAAGGACAGCCAGTCGGCGACGCCCAGCACGATGGTGCCGCTGCTCATTGCTTCATCCTCCGGTATGCCAGCGCCCAGCCGAGGCCGCCCAGGCCGCCCAGCACCCACAGCAGCGGCAGCTTGAGCCAGGCAATGGCCACGAAGGCCAGCACGCCGACGGCGATGCACAGCGGCAGCCCCAGCACGTTCTTCTGCAGCGCCACCATCAGCTTGAGGCCGGTGGCGGTGATCAGGCCGGCGGCGACCGCGCCCATGCCGCGCAGCGCGCCCGCCACCTGCACGCTGTTGGCGAACTGGGCATAGAGGAGCGCCAGCGCCAGCACCACCAGCAGCGGGCAGGCAAGCATGCCGGCGATGGCGACCACGGCGCCGCGCCAGCCGAAGTAGCGGGCGCCGAGCGTGATCGACAGGTTGATGACGTTGGGGCCCGGCATGATCTGCGCCACCGCCCATTCCTCGATGAACTCCTCCTTGGTCAGCCAGCCCTTCTTCTCCACCAGCTCGCGCTGCACCACGGCCAGCACGCCGCCGAAGCCCTGCAGCGCCAGCAGGGTGAAAGACACGAACAGGTCGGTCAGGGAGGTTGGCCGGGGCCGGGGCTGCGTGGCCGCGTCCGCGGCGAGCTCGGGAGCTGTCATGCCGGCCATTATCCGGGGTGGACCTGTCGGTTCGCCAACGGCGCCGGGCGGGTGGCCAGCCAGAGGCCGGCGGCGATCAATGCCAATGCCAGCAGCAGATGCGCGCCCAGCGGCTCGGACAACAGCAGCGCGCCGAGCAGGGCGGCCGTCACCGGGTTGAGTGCGAGGAACACGGTGACGCGGGTCGGCGACTCGTGCTTCAGCGCGTACAGCCACCAGAAATAGCCGACGGCGCTAGACACGCCGATGAAGGCCACCACCGCCCAGGCCGTGCCGCTGATGGCGGGTACCCGCGCCGGCCAGTTCTCGCCCAGTGCGGCCAGCGCCAGGAACAGCACCGAGGCCAGCATCGCAAAGGCCGACACCGGCAGCGTCGGATAGCGTTGCAGGTAAGGGCGGTACAGCACGCTGCACAAGGCGCCGACGGCCGCCGAGGCCAGCACCGCCAGCTCGCCCCCCCAGCCGCCGCCATGCCCCGATTGCAGCTTGGGCCAGAGCGACAAGGCGACGCCGGCGATCGAGACCAGCACGCCCAGCAGCAAGCGGCCGCCGACCTGTTCGCGCCCGAGCGCCGCACCCAGCAGCAGCGTCAGCAGCGGGAACAGGCTGAAGATCAGCGCCGCCTGCGCCGCCCCCACGTGCTGCAGGCCCCAGTTGAGGAGCGCGATCAGCAGCGCGAACTGCCCGATGCCCAGCGCCGTCAACGCCAGCAGGTCGCGGGCGCGCAGCACCCGCAGCGCGTCGCGCAGCAAGGGCAGGGCGAAGGGCAGCAGGCAGAAGAAGCCCAGCGTGTAGCGCAGCATGGCCAGCGTCAAGGGCGGCACTTCGGCCACCACGAAGCGGGAAGCGACGATGCCGGCGCCGACCAGCACGCTGGCCCCGGCCGCGGCGAGCAGGGCGCGATTCAGAGCCGCAGCTCCCAGATCTCGCTGGTGAGGTCGTGGCCATAGGCGTGGTTGGCCTCGGTCTCGACGATCTCGAAGCCGCGCGATCGGTAGATGGCCCGTGCCGCTTCCAGGTGGCTCTGGGTCCACAACATCATCTTGCGGTAGCCCTTGGCGCGGGCAAACGCGATGCATTCGTCGGTGAGCCGCCCGCCCAGGCCGAGGCCGCGCGCATCCGGCAGCAGGATCAGCAGGCGCAGCTGGGCGACCGTGCGCGACTTGCGCACCACGAACACCGAGCCGGCGCGTTCGCCATCGACTTCGGCGATCCAGCCCCTTTCCCATTCGGGGTCGAAATTCTGCAGGTACTTGGAGGCGATCTCCGCCACCAGCGCCTCGAACTCGCTGGTGTAGCCGAACTCGCTCGCATAGAGCGCGCCGTGGGCCTGCACCACCCAGCCCAGGTCGCCCGGGCCGGGGTCGCGCAGCACCACCTTGCGCTCGCGAGGTTCCAGTAGGCTGTGCACGGTGTCCAGCGCGGCGACGAGGCGGCTGCGCGATGGCGCGGGCACGGTGGCGAGCAGGGCAGCGGTCTCGTCGCGCGACTTCTGCTGCAGCGGGGCGAAGGTGGCGTAGCCGGTCTCGGTCAGCTGCAGCAGGCTCTGGCGGGCGTCGTGCTGCGCGGTCGTGCGCGCGAGCCAGCCCTGCGCCTCGAAGCGGCGCAGGATGCGGCTCAGGTAACCGGCGTCCAGTTCCAGTTCATGCACCAGGTCGCTCGCGGTGACGGCCGGGCGGTGCGCCAGTTCGTACAGCACCCGCACCTCGGTCAAGGTGAAGTCGGTGTCGAGGTAGCGCTTGAGGACGCCGATGCGCTGCGTATAGAAACGGTTGAAGGCCCGCACCGCCTTGACGTCGGCGGGCGAGACGGGGTGCGTGGCAGTGGCCATGCGGCAGTCTGGCGGAATTGCTTGCCGTAGTCAATTAAACGACCGGGGACGGTGCGCAGCAAGCTGCACACCCTACGGCCTACTACGGCCTACCAGCGCGGCTCGTGCTTCCGGATCGCGTCCTTCACCTGCGGCGCCACCACGAAGCCCGGGCCGTATTGCGCGGCCAGCACTTCCGCCCGGTGCAGGAAGGCATCGATCCCGGTGCCGTAGATGAACTGCATGGCGCCGCCGGTCCAGCCCGGGAACCCGATGCCGAAGATCGAGCCCACGTTGGCGTCGTGCACGCTGGTCAGCACGCCTTCGGACAGGCAGCGCGCGGTCTCGACGGCCTGGCGATAGAGGAGGCGATCCTTCAGGTCTTCGATGTTCCACTCCACGCCCGGCCGCCCGAACAGGCCGGCGAGTTCGGGCCAGAGGAACTTCTTCGCGCCTTTCTCCTGCGGGTACGCGTAGAAGCCGCCGCCCGCCGCGCGGCCGTTGCGGTCGAACTCCTTGACCATGCGCTCCACCAGCAACTCGCCCGGCGTCGCGATGTAGGTCTCGCCCTGGGCGCGGTAGTCGGCACGGGTCTGGTCCAGCACGTGCACCGACAGCGACAGC
>JAQGMU010000046.1 GCA_028292195.1 Ramlibacter sp.
GTCAGCGTATTCCTTCTTCACTTCACCCAGGATTCGCACGCCCAGGCCGGGGCCGGGGAACGGGTGGCGGTACACCATCTCGGGCGGCAGGCCCAAGGCCACGCCCAGTTCGCGCACTTCGTCCTTGAACAGGTCGCGCAGCGGTTCCAGCAGCTTCAGGCCCAGTTGCTCGGGCAGGCCGCCCACGTTGTGGTGGCTCTTGATGGTGACGGCCTTCTTGCTCTTGGCGCCGCCCGACTCGATGACGTCCGGGTAGATCGTGCCCTGGGCCAGCCAGGCGACGGTGCGCGAATGCGTCCGCCTGATTCTGGCCGCCTCGGCCTTGAAGACGTCGACGAACAGGCCGCCGATGATCTTGCGCTTGGCCTCGGGGTCGGTGACGCCGGCCAGCTTGCCCAGGAACAGGTCCGCGGCGTCGACCCGCACGACCTTGGCATGCAGGCGGCCTTCGAACATGTCCATCACCATGTCGCCCTCGTTCTGCCGCAGCAGGCCGTGGTCGACGAACACGCAGGTCAGCTGGTCGCCGATGGCGCGGTGGATCAGCGCCGCCGCCACCGAGGAATCGACCCCGCCGGACAGGCCCAGGATCACTTCCTCGTCGCCCACCTGCTTGCGGATCGCCTCCACGGCTTCGGCCACGTGGTCGCGCATCACCCAGTCGGACTTCGCCTTGCAGATCCCCAGCACGAAGCGCTCGATGATCGCGCGGCCCTGCACCGTGTGCGTGACTTCCGGATGGAACTGCACTGCGTAGAACCTGCGCGCCTCGTCGGCCATGCCGGCGATCGGGCAGCTCTCGGTGGAGGCCATCAGCTTGAAACCGGGCGGCATCTCGGCCACCTTGTCGCCGTGGGACATCCACACGTTGAGCATGCCGTGCCCTGCCGGCGTGCTGTAGTCGGCGATGTCGCGCAACAGCTCGGTATGGCCGCGCGCGCGCACGGCGGCGAAGCCGAACTCGCGCTTGTGGCCGCCTTCCACCTTGCCCCCCAGCTGGTGGGCCATGGTCTGCATGCCGTAGCAGATGCCCAGCACCGGCACGCCCAGTTCGAACACCGCCTGCGGCGCCTTGTCGGTGGTTTCCTCGTAGACGCTGGCGTGGCTGCCGGAGAGGATCACGCCCTTCAGCCTGCCGTCGGCCGCGTACTGGCGCACCCATTCGTCGCTGACGTCGCAGGGATGCACTTCGGAAAGGACATGGGCTTCGCGCACCCGGCGCGCGATCAGCTGCGTCACCTGGGAGCCGAAGTCGAGGATGAGGATCTTGTCGTGTTGCATGGGTCAGGCCAGGTCGGTGATCAGGGGATGTTCGAGCTTCACGCAGGCGCGTTGCAGGGCGCGGTCCATGGTGACCAGCGGCGCCTTCAGGTCCACGGCCACCTTCAGGTAGGCCGCGTCGTAAGGGGTGAGGTCCAGCGACTGCGACCAGTTCCAGAACTCCAGCGGCGACACGCGCAGCGGCGCCAGCGCCACCGGCAGCCGGCTCAGCAGGCGCAGCACGTGCTGGTGCGCGCTGGGCGTGAAGCGCCCGCGGGCCAGCGCCCGGCCGGCGGCGTGCAGCGCTTCCAGCGGGAAGATCGCGGCGCTGGCGGCGCTCTCTTCCTCGGTCATCACGCGGATCAGGGCCTGCGACACCTTGTCGCCGGCCTCGTCGGGGAAGGCCCAGCTGGCGAAGGCGGAAGCGTCAACGACCAGCACGCGGCACCTTGGGTTCGTCGGTCCAGCCGTCGCCGCGGGCATCGCGCTCCCGCTTGTGTTCTTCCCACAGTTCCTCGAAGGCGGGCTTGCTGCGGCCGACCTTGCCGCGCAGCGCTTCCAGCTCCGCCAGGATGGCTTGGCGCCTGCCCTCCAGGCTGGGCAGTTCCGTCTCCGGTTCCTTGATCAACCGGATGACGCGCTTGCCATGGCGGGTCAGCACCACCTCCTCGCCCTGCTCGACGGCACGGATGAGTTCGGACAGCTGGCTCTTGGCCTGGTGGATGGGAACCGTCTGCATTTATGGCCCGACTGGTAAAAAACTGGCCATATTTTATCGTCAAAATTAAAAAAGGGCCAGAAAATTCTGGCCCTTTTTGCGGAGTCTGGAAGCTCAGTCGGCGCGGTAGTTCGGCGCTTCCTTGGTGATCTGGACGTCGTGCACAGGGCTTTCGCGCAGGCCGGCGGCGGTGATCTGGACGAATTCGGCCCGCGACCGCATCTCCTCGATGCTGGCGCAGCCGCAGTAGCCCATGGCGGCGCGCACGCCCCCGGCCATCTGGTAGACGATGGAAACCAGCGAGCCCTTGTATGCCACCCGGCCCTCGATGCCTTCCGGCACCAGCTTGTCGGCGTTCGGGTTGCCGCTGGTGGCTTCCTGGAAGTAGCGGTCGGCGCTGCCCTGCTCCATGGCCCCGATGGAGCCCATGCCGCGGTAGCTCTTGTAGCTGCGGCCCTGGAACAGCACGATCTCGCCCGGCGATTCCTCGGTGCCGGCGAACATGCCGCCCATCATCACGGTGCTGGCGCCGGCCGCGATGGCCTTGGCGATGTCGCCCGAGTAGCGGATGCCGCCGTCGGCGATCAGCGGCACGCCGCTGCCGGCCAGCGCCGTCGCCACGTTGTCGATGGCGGTGATCTGCGGCACGCCGACGCCGGCGACGATGCGGGTGGTGCAGATGGAACCGGGGCCGATGCCGACCTTGACCGCGTCCGCGCCGGCCTCGACCAAGGCCTTGGCGGCGGCGCCGGTGGCGATGTTGCCGCCGATCACTTCCACCTGCGGATAGTTCTGCTTGACCCAGCGCACGCGGTCGATCACGCCCTTGCTGTGGCCGTGCGCGGTGTCGACCACGATGGCGTCGACGCCGGCCTTGACCAGCGCCTCGACCCGTTCCTCGGTGCCCACGCCCACGCCGACCGCGGCGCCGACGCGCAGCCGCCCGGCGCCGTCACGGGCGGCGTTGGGGAAGCTGGTCTGCTTGAAGATGTCCTTGACGGTGATCAGGCCCTTGAGCTCGGAGGCGTCGTTCAGCACCAGCAGCCGTTCCAGCTTGTACTTGTTCAGGAGCGCCTTGGCTTCCGCGGGGCTGGTGCCCTCCTTGACCGTGATCAGCTTGTCGCGCGGGGTCATGATCTGGCTGACCGGCACGTCGTAGCGCGTTTCGAAACGCAGGTCGCGGCCGGTGACGATGCCGACCACCTTGCCGCCATCGAGCACCGGGAAACCGGAGATGCCCAGTTGCTCCTGCATGGCCAGCACCTGGCGCACGGTATGTTGCGGAGTGATCACCACCGGGTCGCGCAGCACGCCGGACTCGTAGCGCTTCACGCGCGCCACTTCGGCGGCCTGCTGCTGCGGCGTCAGGTTCTTGTGCACGATGCCCATGCCGCCTTCCTGGGCGATGGCGATGGCAAGCCGCGCTTCGGTCACCGTGTCCATTGCGGCGGACACCAGCGGCAGGTTCAGGGTGATATTGCGGGAGAGGCGGGTGGCGAGGGAAGTGTCCTTGGGAAGGACCTGGGAGAACGCCGGCACCAGCAACACGTCGTCGAAGGTGAGCGCATTTCCAAGCAGGCGCATTGTCAGAGCTCCAAAAGACGGATTGTACCCGCGTGCAATTTCGCACGTTCCCGGCGGGCCATTGGCGCGGCCCCCAGGAAATGACTGAAGACCCTGGCTGGACAGGGCGCTAAACTGCGCCCATGAAAGCGCTCCGCCTCATCCTCGCCGCCTTTGTCTGCACCACCCCGCTGCTGGCGGCCGCCCAATGGGTGTACCTCGACAAGGATGGCCGCAAGGTGTTCAGCGACAAGGCGCCGCCGCCGGAAGTCACGCACATCCTGCGCCAGCCGGGCGTGAAGCCCGGTTCCTCGGTGGCCGTCGAAAGCGCCGCTGCCGCGCCGGTCGCGGCCGTGCCCGCCAGCGCCAGGGCGGCCGGCGTCGACAAGAACCTGGAAGCGCGCAAGAAGCAAGCGGAAGCCGATGCCGCCGGCAAGAAGAAGGCCGACGAAGAGAAGGTCGCCCAGCTGCGCTCCGACAACTGCAGCCGCGCCCGCGGCTCGAAGGCCGATTTCGAGTCCGGCGCCCGCGTCCTGCGCACCAATGACAAGGGCGAGCGCGAAGTGCTGGACGACAAGCAGCGCGAAGCCGAGATGCGCCGCATCGACGCCGTCATCGCCAGCGACTGCAAATAAGCAGATCGGCCACGAGCCGCCTGCAGGCTGGGTTTCGCGCGGCGAACCCCAGCGATTCCCTGGCTAGTACCCCGCCTTCGCTCCCGGCCGTTTCCCCGCAAACAAGCCCGCCGCCCGCGCGCCCTGCTTGCGAAAGCGTTCGCGCCGCGCCACCTTCGGGTCGACCAGCAGGGCCCGGTAGATCTCCACCCGATCCTGCGCGCGCAGCACCGCATCCCAGTCGCTGCGCCGTCCCCACACCCCCGCCTCACAGCCCGCCAGGTCCAGCCCCGGGCAGGCCGCGGCCAGGCCGCTGGCCTGCACCGCCTGGCGCAGCGTGGCGCCTTCGGGCAGTTGCAGCGTCCACTCCAGCACCTCGCGCGGCGCCGGCGACCAGGCCACGGTGACTTCGATCATTTTTTCCCGTACACCTGCTCGGCACGCTTGACGAAGGCATCGACCAGGCTGCCGGCGATCTTGTCGAACACCGGGCCGACCACCGCGGCCAGGGCCGCACTCTTGAAGCTGTAACGCATTTCAAGCGTCACCTTGCAGGCCCGCTGGTCGCCCTGCCCCAGCGGCAGGAACTTCCAGCAGCCATCGAGGTTGGAGAACGGGCCGTCCACCAGCTTCATCCGCACTTCGCGTCCGGGTACGTGGGTGTTGCGGGTGGTGAAGGTCTGGCGGATGCCGGCGAAGGAAATGCCGATCTCGGCCTTCATGCCGTCCGGCTCGCTGGCCAGCACCGAGGCGTGGTCGCACCACGGCAGGAACTCGGGATACTTCGCCACGTCCGTCACGAGCGCGAACATCTCCTCCGGGCTGTACCAGATGAGGACGGATTTGTGAACGTTTTTCATGGAGAATGCGGGGCCCGGCGGCATTGTAGAGAGCGCGGCCTGCACCCACATGTCAGGTTATGACCCAAAAAAGAGATAGCGCCGCCCGAATCGCCGACAACAAGAAGGCCGCCTACAACTACTTCTTCGAGGAGAAGTTCGAGGCCGGCATGGTGCTGCAGGGCTGGGAGGTGAAGGCGCTGCGCGAGGGCAAGGTTCAGCTGACGGACGGCTACGTCGTCATCAAAGGCGGCGAACTCTTCGTGATCGGCTGCCAGATCAACCCCCTGAAAACCGCGTCGACGCACGTCAACCCGGATGCCGTGCGCACCAAGAAGCTCCTTCTCAAAAAGGATGAGATCCGCCGCCTCATCGGCAAGGTGGAGCAAAAAGGCTACACCCTCGTGCCGCTGAACCTGCATTGGAAGGCGGGCAAGGTCAAGTGCGAGATCGCGCTGGCCAAGGGCAAGGCCGAACACGACAAGCGCGACACCATCAAGGACCGCGAAGGCAAGCGCGAGGTCGAACGCGCCATGAAAAGCCGCAGCCGCTGATTTTTTTAGGGCGCAATGGAATAAAACGCGGGCGG